>JBGVOA010000213.1:0-19562 GCA_045126095.1 Christensenellales bacterium
TCGTGCAGACGATGTGCGCGCGGGGGTACTTCTCCCGCAGCCGGGCAAGGAAACGGCAGTACTCCGCCCGCCAGTGGGCAGAAGCAGCGCTCCCGTAGTCCTCCGCCATGATGTTGACAGGGTGATGGTCGTTCTGGCCGATGGCCACCACCACCACATGAGGCGTGTAGCGGCTGAAATCCCAGGGGGTAGGCTCGCCAAAGGGCGGATAGTAGTTGATCTTGTCCCAGCAGCTCTCCATGCCGATGTAATCCGGGCCGTAGAAGTAGCCGGTGCCGTTCAGCAGCGCCATACCGCCGGTGGCGATATCGTGCAGCTCCGCGTTCAGCAGCCGCGCCGCCTGCCAGGAATAGCTCAGATAGCTGTTGGAGTACAGGCCGTTGTGCCCCTGGGGGTCAGGCTGGGCGCAGGCGAACTCCGCCTCCGACACTTCACCGGCGGACACGCTGTCGCCGTAGACCTCCATGCGGCGCGCGGGACGGGGCGGCAGAGGCAGCAGCTCCGCAGACGCGTCCACCGCAAAGCCATGCAGGCGATACGCATGGCAGCAATCCTGGCGCTTGAAGAGCAGCACATCATTCACGCCGTCCGCCAGCTTGTCGGACAGGTCAATCACCTGCTCGCCCTTTTCCAGCAGCACAGCGGACTGCTCGCCGTTGACGATCACGCCCAGCCGGTTCTCAAAATAGGAGTGGACATTCGTCAGGCCTACGCGGAGGGTCTTGCCCGTCACCCGCAGCGCCACGCTGGAGCAGGGGTAAATGAAGAAGGGGCTCTCCGTTTCCGCATCGCCGATACGGCCCGTAAGGCGCAGCGCGGGATCCGTCATGGGAATCAGCTTTTCGCCGGGGTTGATGGTCATGTTCATTGTTATTCCTCCTTTTGCGGGTGTTGATGCATGGATGCACTCACATCGTATCCACGCGTCAGCATCCACCGCCACCAAAGGAAACGCTCCCGGACACAGGGGTAAGCTGCGTCCGGGAGCGCGGGGTTTACATCAGGTCAGATCGGAATGTTCCGGATTAGTTGCCCATCAGCTGATCCAGAGCGTCCTGCACCTGCTGCTTGTAGGTCTCCTGGAACTGAGCGACGGTGTAGTTGCCGTTGCACAGACCAACCAGATCCATCTCGAAGCCCAGGTTGTTGACCATCTCCAGCATCTGCTTCTGGCCCATCTCGTACATCACGTTGAAGTTGTACTCCTGCAGCTCAACGTCCTTCGCGGTAACGCCGTACCACCAGCCCAGCGCCTCGTCGTCGTCACGGATGGACAGGTCGTCGTTGAACCAGTTCAGGATGTCATACAGAACGTTGAAGACCAGCACCGGATCTTCCACGCCCACGGGGATCATGTAGCAAGAGGAGTCGGTGACCTTCTGAGCGTTGGTCTCCAGATCGCCAGAGGGGCCAGCGGGCCACGGAACGAACACCATGTCGAACTCCAGGACGGGGTAGTCTTCACCCTGCTGGAAGCCATAGTCCTTGTTGGAGTCCATGATCCAGGCAGCATTGGGGGAGAAGGCAACCTTGCCCTCGCGGTACAGGAAGCGGCAGATGTCCCAGCCGTTCTCAGCAGGCAGCGGGTAGGCATAGCCGTCCAGGTACAGATCCTGCATGAACTGCAGGGTCTCAGCGACCTCGGGAGAGGACAGGTTCTCGGTAGCGCCAGCAGCGATGTAGGAGCCGTTGGACATAACCAGCAGGGGGAAGTAGTCTCCCGGCCAGCCGCCGAAGCCGTACACGTCGGTCACGCCGTCGCCGTCAACGTCCTGGGTCAGCACCTGGCAGTACTCCAGGAACTTCTCCCAAGTCCACTCGCCAGCCTCGACCAGATCACGGGGATCCTCCAGGTTGGCTTCTTCGATCATCTGCAGGTTGAAGGACAGGGGGTAGGTGGAACCGACCATGTTCTCCTTGTTCTTGTTGGTCAGCAGGGACACAGCGCCGTTGCCCACGTCGATGTAGGTCAGGACCTCGTCCTCACCGGTGATGACGGGGTGATCAGCGGGCAGGTAGTCGCGCATGTCGATGGCATAGCCGTTGGCAACCGCGGGGGCGCCGATGGCCAGACCGATCATGTACACGTCCACGTCGGGGGTGCCGGCCATGATGGAGGTGTTGATGGACTCCTGAGCACCGGCGTAGAGCAGGTTGACGTACTCGAAGGTCACGCCCCACTCAGCCTCAACCTCAGCAACCTTGGCGAACATCATTTCGTCAGCCAGGGTGCCGGTGTAGTAGGGGTTGGCGTCGATGGACTCGTGGGTGGAATCCCAGTACAGATCCCAGGTGGTACCAATGAGGATGTGACGGGGCTCTTCAGCGGAAGCGAAGGACGCAACGGACAGCATCATCGCGATCGCCAGAACCAGAGCGGCAAACTTTTTCATGGTTTGTCTTACCTCCTGTTTATTTTGGGGGATCGGAATCGCTCAAGCCCCCGTCCGCTCCGCTTATCCCGAAGCGGACGGGAGTTAAGTTACAACATCAGGTACGGATCAGCGATCCAGGGATTACTGGGCCTGGCCAACGGTCACAGCGTACACGTTCCAGTTGCCGGAGGCCTCAGCCTGCACGCGGGCGCCCCAGGTGGAGACGTCCTCGCCCAGCACGGCGACCAGCTCGTCCCAGGTGATCTGGGCGGTCTTGCCGTCGCAGTCAGCGCTCATCATCTCAACGCGCATCCAGCCAGCAGCGGAGTCGGGGAAGACCAGCCACATGTCGCCGGACTCAGACTCGTAGGAGATGGTGATGACGCAGCCGGGCTTCAGGGCAGCGATGATTTCGGGGGTCATTTCCAGGCCGTTCTGGCTCCAGGCGCCGCCGGAGACAGAGAAGCCAGCGAAGTCAACCACGTCGTACACGCCAACCAGCTCGTTGACCTTGCCGACGTTCACAGCGTACACAGCCCAGTTGCCGGAAGCCTCGCACTGCAGGTGGGCGCCCCACTGGGTCTTATCCTCACCAACGACCTCAGCGATCTGCTCGTAGGTGATGTAGGCGTTGTTGCCAACGACCATGGCAGACATCATCTGCACGCGCATCCAGCCAGCGGCGGAGTCGGGCAGGACGATCCACATATCGCCGGAGTCGGACTCGAAGTTGATCTGCAGGGCAGTGCCGGGCACCAGGGCGTCCAGCACTTCCTGGGTGAACTCGAAGCCGTTCTGGCTCCAAGCGCCGCCCTCGCAGGAGAAGCCCGCGAACTCAACGACGTTGGACAGAGCGATCTTGGCGGTGGGGGTACCAACCTTCACGGAGTAGACCTTCCAGGCAGAGGCAGCCTCGCACTGCAGGCGAGCACCCCAGGCGGAGGTGTCATTGCCCAGCACGGCGGCGATCTCCTCGAAGGTGATCTGCGCGGTGGTCTTGGAGTTGTTGGTGGTGGCAGTCTGCTGCTCAACGCGCATCCAGCCAGCAGCGGAATCCGGGAAGACGAACCAGATGCTGCCGTCCTCAGACTCGTAGGAGATTTCCACGACGGAGCCGGGAACCAGGGCAGCCAGGAACTCGGGAGTCATCTCAACGCCGTTCTGAGACCAGGCGCCGCCCTCAACGGACATGCCGGGCAGCTCAACAGCGCCAGCCAGCACGGACAGGTTGGACAGGTCAGCCTCGGTGGCGGGAGCCACATACTCAACCGCGGTGTTCACAGGCAGGATGTTGCCCGCTGCATCGAAGAACTTGATGTTATCGATGTAGATGTCGCGGGGCTCCTCGCCGGGGAACTTGTCGGAATCGACGAACGCGTCAGCTTCCTTGGTGATCATCATGTACTCATTCTGACCAGCGGTGAAGGGCACATCCGCGTTGAAGGTGACAGTCGCCATCTTCGGGTTCTTGTTCTTCAGGTACACGGACCAGTCGTAGCCATTCTTGGCAGCATCGGTACCGGTGATGGTGTACACCTTACCGGACGCAGCGTAGAACTTGCCGTCGGAGCCCAGCTCCACGCCCACGTCGAAGGTCATCTTGGCGAGCTTCTCGTAATTCTCGCCCAGCAGGCCTTCGATGTTCAGCGCAATGTAGGGCACCTTGGCCTTCACGTCAACGCGCAGGGCCTTGCCGTCCTTGTAATCAACGACGGACAGCCCAGACGCATCAGCGTTACCAGCGGCGGTGTCAACGCCCAGGAAGCCATAGACGCCATCCTCGAAGGTGATGACATCCACCAGCGCGCCAGCGGCGGCGGCGGCGTCAGCGCCCATGGACGGCACCTCTTCGGCCAGGCCCGCCACAGAAGTCAGCAGCAGGGCAGCACACAGGATCCAGGAAAGAACCTTCTTCAATTCGGTAACCTCCTTTTTTCGTCCCTTTTCGGGACTTTAGCACAACTGGGAATCCCTGATGCAGGAACGATCCCCTGCACCTATTTCACGAGAAATGCCTTTCCCGTAGAAACCGGTTTGTAACGCGCCAGATGTGCCATTTCATCTCATATCATAGCACAAATGTGCCTGGCACGTCAACCATTTGTAGGGAGTATACGGTACTTTTCGTGTTCCGAAATCCTTTTCGTTTCTCCCTCGTCCCCTGCTGCCGGAGTGCCCCGCAGAGCCTCCGGCAGCAGCTTATTTGAGCCTTTAGCCAACAATACCGGAACGCTCCACGCCTTCAACGAAGCGCTTCTGCAGCACCAGGTAAATGATCAGGATGGGCATCATCACCAGCACCACGCCGGCATTGACATACAGGCGCAGGATGGCGGGGGTCTTTTCGCCCGTGCTGCTGCTGATGTTGTTCTGCAGCGTCATGAGGCGGCGGCCCAGCAGATCATCCTTGGGGATCTGGAACAGGTTGCCGTAGAACATGTCGTTGTACTGCCACACGAGGGAGAACACCGCCACGGTGATCACCGCCGGCATAGCATTGACCAGCATGATGAAGAAGTAGGTGTAGGCGGTGCCAGCACCGTCCACAAAGGCCGCTTCCTCAATCTCCTTGGGCAGGCCGCGGAAGAACTGGTTGAAGATGTAGATGAACAGACCCGAGCGCAGGCCCACGCCGAAGAGGGACAGCAGATACATCGGGATGGCAGTGCCCATCAGATCCATGGAGCGGAAGGTCATGTACAGCGGGATCATGATGGTGTGCGACGGGATGACGATCATCAGCACCACGCAGCCGAAGAGCAGCTTCTTGAACGGGAAATCGAAGCGTGCAAAGCCGTAGCCGACCATGGAGCAGATGAAAACCTGCAGCAGGGTGTTGCCCACGGTGTAGATGAGGGTGGAAGCCAGGGTCGGGAAGTAATCCAGCTCCGCCCAGGACACCTCATAACGCTCCATGGTGGGATTCATCGGGATGGTGAAAACCATCGGGTTGCCCAGGTCCGTATTGGAGTAGAAGGAACGGCTGACAATGCCGATCACGGGGCTGAGGATGACATATGCAATGCCAACGATCAGGATGATCTGCAGAATGGTCATCAGCGCACCCTTGGTCTTCTTGACCATGGCGCCCTTGCGGTCCTCATACCGGGAAGAATTACGGAATTCCTGCCATTTGTTAATAACCTGCATTCTTTCATCCTCCCTTTCTTAGTTATAGTAGAAGGTACGCTTGGAGATGAACCACACCACCAGCGCCAGCAAAGCGCAGGTAATCACAGAGGACACAACGCTGAAGACGGAGGACAGGCCGTAGTTGAAGTTGTCCATCGTCGTCTGCGCCAGCGCCACCACCTGGGACTTGCCGAAGGCGTCCACGATGGTATAGACCGTGTTGGTGATGATATGGGGCATGACCATCGGGAAGGTGACCTTCCAGAAGGTCTCGTAGCCGGTCGCGCCCTCGATCTTCGCCACCTCGTACATGGAGGGGGTGATGGACTGCAGGGCCGCAATGAACAGCACGATCTGCACGCCGGAAGCCTGGATGATGTCGTTGATACGGCCGACCGCGCCCACAATGTAGTCCAGCACCACCGTCGGCAGAGCAATCTCACCAAAAAGAGCGATGAAGTACTGCATGTTGACCGCAGAGCCGCTGCTTGCCGCCTCCGCCAGCTCCGCCGAGGTGCTGTTGATGCCGCCGGCCATCATCTGCGCCGCGAAGGACAGCGTATCGGCAATGGCATCGGAGTTGAGCAGCACAGGTAGGAAGAAGATTGCACGCACCAGACCGCGGCACTTCATGTCACGGTTGAGCAGCATGGCCACAAACAGGGAGAAGAAGATGATCAGCGGCACGTCGATGAGCATGTTGCTCAGGGAGGTGATCAGATCCTGCTTGAAGGAAGCATGACCGGTGAAGGCCTCGATGTAGTTGTTCAGACCCACGAACTCCAGCACATAGCCGGTGCCGTTCTTGGGCAGGAACAGGTCGCTGAGCGAGAACTGCACGGTCATGAAGAGGCTGCGGACGTAGAACAGCAGGAAGCCGATGAACCAGGGCAGGATGAAGAGGTAGCCATTGCGGGCACGCCTTCCGGCCATGCTCAGATGCAGCTTTTTCATTCAGCCTCGCCTCCCTTCACATAGTAGCTCATGGCGGCAATGGTCTGGCCATCCGCCTCGGCTGCCTCCGCAGCATAGTTGACATAGATGGATACGCCGTTGGAGTAGTCCACGCGCACCAGCGTCTCCGAAAGCACCTCACGGTTGACCATGAAGGCATTGCGCACATCCTTCAGCGCACCATTGACCATCGCGTAGTTCTCCGCCGCGTCGCCCACCCACTGGGAGAAGGTGGTGGCGTAGAACTTGTTCAGGCCCGTGTACTTCATTTCCGTCGCCTCTTCAGCGGTGAACACATAGTGCGGGGCCGCACCGTATTCCACCATCTCCAGCAGCACGCGCTGCTGATTATCGGTGACGTAGGTGTTCATGGGCTTGCCGGTGTAATCCACGCAGCCATGGATGATCATCTGGTACAGCGGGATCGTCTCGTCCACGATGAAGTACTCCGTGGCGCTCATGGGCACGTTCAGCACATGGCTCACGCCCTTCAGCGCGTAGTCGTTGCCGCCGGTGATCATCAGGCTGCGGCCCGTGTCGGCCAGCTTGCCCATCTGTCCCACAACCACGTCCAGCGCAGCTTCGCGGCTGATCACCTCGGTGCGCTTCTTGTCCGCATGCAGCTCATAGCCCATGTCGCGCAGGGAAACGCCGATGCTGGGCGCATACTCCTCAATGGCCTTGGTGAACTTGTCCACATAGTAGGGCAGGAACTTGGGGCTGAGGAGGTTGTAGATGTTCTCGCCATAGCCCATGCTGGCCGTGCGGCGCAGGTTGGCGGGGTTCACCTCGCCGAACTGAACCGCGTAGCCCGCGCCGTAGTAACGGGAGGACTCAGCGTTGATGTTGTAGCGCTTGGAGATGAAGGTGACGTTCTGGAAGGCCACGTCGACAAACATTTCGCCGTACTGCTCCATCGTCGCAGCCAGCTCCTGCAGGCCGTCGTTGCCGCCCAGCTGCCTGAGAACCTTCACACGGTCGACCACGTCATGGTAGTAGCCGCCGTTCATCCAGCCCTGCAGGTTCATCACCTGGTTGTTGACGCCCAGTTCCTTCAGGCTGCGGGCCATGTCGCCCGCCTGCTCAAAGGTGGTCATGGCCTTCACGCGCAGGTGCTGCACGCCCATGGTGTGAGCCGTTTCCTTCACACCGGCGATCACATCGTAGTAGAAGGGAATGTCGCCGCCCTCGGTCATAGCCGTCAGCACGCCCTCCTCGATCAGGCGGTTGCGGTAGTAGTTCGCAACGCCCGCATAGCCGGTGGCGTACTCGTTGGCCACGTCCAGCATCGTGTAGCGCACGGTGATGGGCTGCTCGTAGCGATTCTCCTCCACGATGGTCATGTCGGCGGTTTCACCGGCGCCCAGCATGGTCAGCTTTTCGTCGCCGCGCAGGATGAAGCTGGCGTAGACGTTGTTGTAGGAGTTGGTACGGCCGGAAACGTCCGCCGTGATGTTGGCAAAGGCAGCGCCCTCTTCCACCGTGGCCAGCATGGTGCTGTTCTCGCGGCAGATGGCGAAGAGCGGCAGACGCACGCTCTGGGTGTTCTGCAGGGTTTCGTAGTCCGCGTCAACCAGGTCCATATCGTAGATGTACTGGCTGTACTTGGCGTTGCTCTGCTTGCCGTTGTTGAAGTTGATGATGCTGCCCGAGCCGTTGGGAACGACCATGTAGCCGTTCTCATCGGAACCGGCGGCGGCGAAGTAGGGGTTCAGGTGGATGCGGTAGATCATGTATCCGCCGCGCTCCTCGATCAGCTCAGTGGGGATGGTGCATTCCACCGCGTCGCCCCTGAGCACCCAGTCCAGCGCCACCGTGAAGCCCGGCTCCTCCGGACGCTGCACGCCCGCCAGCGCCTGCCACTCGTAGTACTCGTCCTCGGTCATGCCCAGCGCACGGAACTCCTTGGAGAGGGCGTCCAGATCGCGGATACCCATCTTCTTGCCGTTTTCCGTAGCGCGCCAGTAGCCATCCTCGCTCTGCGCGTAGTAGGAGTTGTTCTGGCCGTACATCTTACGCTTGACGCTGGCCGTTTCAATCTGGGAATAGAGCTCCTGGAAGCGCTCGTCCGAGAGGACGTCCGGCACGTAATAGACCGTCTTCTTCTCGCCCAGGCGGTAGATGAAGCGCACACCGTTGCGGATGCTCTGCACTTCCATCTCGCCCAGGTCCGTGGAGGCGTTAAAGCTCTGATACTTACCGGAAACCAGGCGGGGGTTGTAGTACTCAACCACCATCTGACTCTTCAGCTCGCCCTTGGTGGTGTCGTTGCGGGCGATCCTGTCCTTGTCCGCCAGGGGCGGGTTGGAGTAGGTCGTCACGCCGGTGCGCTTGTCGTAAACAGCCACCACGCCGGTATCGCCGTTGGCGTAGAGCTTCAGCTCCGTGCTCTCGGCCACCAGCGCCATGCCCTCGGCCTCCGGCGCGCCCTCATCGACGGCCTTGGCCTTCTTGTCGTTGAATGTGGCCGCATCGGCAAGGGACACATAGTAGCGGCTGGTGTCCGTGCGCACGTCATAGACCGCCGCCTTGCCCGTAGAGGCGTCCACATAGAGCTTCATGTTCTCGTTGGAGGCATACAGCGCCATGCCGGGGATCATCGGCTCGTCGTCTGCGATGGCGGCGAAGTCCATGCCCTCCAGGGCCTCGTCATGAACCGTAAGGTAAGACTTGTATGCATCGTAGAACTGGAAGCGGACGAGGTACCACGCCACCACTGCGATGACGATCACCGCCACCACAGCCAGCGCGATCCACAGCCACTTCTTGCCGCCTGCAGAAGGCACAGCGGGCGACTTGATATTCTTTTTCTTGCTCATATCCTTGTCCCTCCGCTTACATTCTGAACAGCAGCTCGGTGTAGATGCTCCTGAAGAAGGTGAACACCTGACCGATGAAGTTGGTGACCAGCAGCACCAGGAAGATGATGATGAACACTGCCAGCAGGGTCAGCAGCAGCGTCAGCAGCGTCTTGCCCAGGGTGTAGTTGTGCACCTGCATGATGCCCGTGAGCGCCATGATGAGCGTATAGGCCATGCCGATGCCCATGAGGATGGTGTAGAAGGCCTGCTCGCCATCGGCCAGGAACTGGCTGACGATGGTGGACAGGATGTAGGTGAGGATCATCGGCACCAGCGCGTAGCCGATGGCGATCATGATATCCTTGAAGCGGCCTTCGCCATCCATCAGGCAGGTGATGGACCAGTTGCCCACGCAGAGCAGGAGGTACACCATCACCACGCCCAGCAGCTCGGGCAGAAGGTTGACGCTGCGCACGTTCACATCGCTGACGACAAAGGAGGCCATCAGGCGGTTGAGCGAGAAGCACAGGCCGAAGAAGAGCACCAGCAGCACCGCGATGGCCACGCTGCCCTTTTCACGGTGACGGATCCAGTAGTAGCCATCGGAGGGGTGGGTCACAGTGTAAAACAGATGCGACCATTTTTCCTTGCTGAAAAGCTGTTTCATGGTTTACGCCCTCCTCCCCTGCTTATTTTTGATTCTCGGCCGGATCACCTTGACGTAGGCGATCACAGCCGCCACCAGCACCACAGCGCCGGTGAGCACATAATGGAAATTCTCCTTGAGCAGCTCGTTGCGGTAGCGCTTGAAGGCAACGGAGTAGTACTCGCGGTTCATGCCGCGCTTCAAGTACTCCATGGCTTCCTTGTTCCTGCCGGCAGAGAGGAGCGCCTTGCCGATACCGGTATTGGCCAGCTCGTTGTTCTCGTCCATGCGCAGGACCTGCTCCCACAGCACAACCGCCTCGGCCTCGTCGCCGTCAAAGCGCAGGCCCACCGCCTCGTTGATCAGGCGGCCGTACTCCGTTTCGCCGAAGATGAAGATGGAGTTCTGCGCGCGATCCAGCACCAGGATGCGGTCGTTGGCATACTCAACAGCTTCCACCTGCTGGCTGAAGGTGCCCGTCTGGGAGCCGCGTCCACCGAAGATGTAGAGGAGGTTGCCCTCATGATCGTAGGTGAAGATACGGCCGCGCTTGGAGTCCAGCAGAGAGTAGATGCCCTTCTCGCGGTACACAACGTCCACGATCTGGCTCGGGCCGCTATTGGCAGTGGTGCCGTTGATGGCGATATCGCCGCCCAGGTTGGCGTTCGCGCCCATGCGGATGACGTCCTCACCCTTGGGGTTCAGACGGCGCACGGCCTGCAGACCCGCCTCGTCCTTGTTGGTGGCGTAGACAAAGCCCTTCTTGTCAATGTCGATGCCGGTGAACTCGGTGGGGATGAAGAGCTGCTGCTTGGAGCGCTCCTCCTTGGTGGCCAGCTTGCGCCAGAACTTGTCCCACGCGGAGATGGACACCTCAATGGTGCCGAAGAAACCGGTAAAGTCGCCGTTGGTCTCAAACACCATGATGCCCTGCACCTTATGCTGCACCACGCAGTAGAGACGGCCCGCGTAGTCCACGGCTACCTTCTTGGGGGAGAAGTCGAAGTCCGCCGCCAGCACCTCGCTGTCCGCATCGCGGGTGACGCGCGTCACCTGAAGGTCGTTGTTGAAGACGACCAGGTTGTCGCTGCTGTCCGCAATGCACAGCTGGGAGGTGAGCGCCGTGGGCTTCTTGGGGTTCTTTTCATTGGGCACGGTGATCCTGACGCTGTTGAGCGCCACGCCCTCCACGCCGTTGACGGCCGGGAAGGTCACCTGCGCGCCGTTGTGGGTGTAGCCGGTGATGGTGGTCACTTCGCCATCGCGGGTCACGTTGACGCAGTTGTTCTGCGCCACATGGACCGCCACATCATTCTCGTCCAGGACGAGGATGCGGTTGTTCTCGCCGGCCACGCAGAGCTTGCCGTCCAGCATCGCCACGCCGGTCAGGCCCTGGAAGCGCTCCTGGCTCCGGCCATCGCGGCTCTTGGCGATCGTCTTGGTGCCGGTGATCTCGCCCGCAGCGTTCATCACCACCACCGTATCGTTCTCCACCACCTGCAGGGTCTCGCCCTCCAGGTTCAGGATGACGACCGTGCCATCCTCCTGACCGACGAACAGCTTGTCGCCCATGAGCTCAATGCCGGTGATGCCGACAAAGGGCGTGCCCTCGCCATACTCGGTGAAGACGGCGGTCACATTGCCCTGGGCGTCGCGCACCTCAACGGCGTTGCTGGCGATATCCTGCACAAGATGGCCCGTCAGATCCTGCACAACAACCTTGTTCGCGCCATCGCGGACATAGACCTTGCCATCCTCCACGGCGAACTCCGTCATGTTCTGGAAGGTGGTCTCATCCGTCTGGCCCTCAGTCCTGTAGCCGCTGAAGATGTGTTCCAGCTTGCCCTTTTCGTTCAGGCGGGTGGCACGCTTATCCGTCACAGCGTAGATGCTGCCGTCCTCGTCCACCCACACGCCCTTCACGCCGTCCAGCTTGGTCATGGTGGCGGGCTTGCCGCGCATCCAGTTGACCAGGTTGCCGATCAGCTGGAAGAGATCCTTGTTCGGCTTGGGGTCGTAATTCGTATAGGAGGTCTTTTCGCCGGACATCGTCTCCTTGGTGAGGCCCAGGCCCGTGGGCTCGGCAATGTACATGCAGGTATCGCCGGTCAGCTTCACCGTCACGGTGCTGCCGTCCTCCTGCAGGGCCACGATGTTGGCGTTCACGCCCGCGTAAGGCAGCAGAGCCCGCAGACTGATGCTGTCGCTGGGAAGAATCACAGACTGTGCGCCGGAGGCCTCCTGCACGCGCAGCTGCCCCTCCGCACGGGTGAGCACAGCCTTTTCGGCCTCGCCCATTTCGATGCTGCCGTCCTTGTTCACGGTGACAAAGCCGTTCAGCACAACGCCTTCGCCATCGGCTTCCGCCAGGGCGATCTCGCCGCAGACGATGCTCACGCTGCCGTCCGCGCCCATGCGGGCCGCCTCGGCGCCGTTCTCGTCCACGCATTTCACCTGGCCGTCCGCCGTGATGACTGCGATGGTCTTGCCGTCGCTTGCCAGGGTGAAGCCCTGCTCCGTCATGCCCAGCGTGCCGACCTTGTCGCCCGCGGCATTCGTGAGGGCCATCAGGCCATCCTTGTCCAGCGTGGTGAGCGTGTCACCCGCCTCATTCTTGATGGTCGTGACGTTGCGCTTGGTGCTCGCCCAGGCGTACTCGCCGCCCTGCGGATCCGTCACCGCAACCGCACCGTCCACCAGGGTCAGGATCACTGCTTCAGCGCCGGTTGCGTCGCGCAGGGCGATGCTGCCGTCCGCCTTCAGCAGGGCGACCTCGTTTTCGCCAGCCATCAGCTGCTGACCGGCCTCGCAGCCCTGCAGCAGCAGCGCCGCGCCGCCCTCGGCATTGTAGAAGCTGACCGCGCCGTCCGCGCTGCCGGAGGCGACCATCGCGCCTGCTGCATCGCAGAAGACAACGCCCGCCTCGTTCCACTTGAGCATGCCGATCACCGCGTCGCCCGTGCCATACAGGCTGACGCTGCCATCCGCATTCACGCGGGCGGTCACATGGCCCTGGGCATCGGCAAGCGCCACGCCCTCGGCCGTGTCAAAGGCGCGGGCAACCAGGCTGCCCTGCGCATCCAGCACACGGTAGCCGCTGCGGGCCAGAACCGTGCCGGAAGCATCCGCCACCTCGACCTCAGCAGCCGTGATGCGCTGCACGCTGCCATCCTTGGCAACGCCCAGGGTGAACACGTCCGCCTCTTCGCCGTTTTCCACCGGCGTACCGGTCACCACAGCGCCGGTGAGCAGCTCGTTCTCAAAGGGCTGCAGAGCCTCGGCCTCCGCCACGACGGTGTAGGTCGTGTTGCTGACCTCATCCGTCACCTGGGTCGCGCTGCCCGCAGGCAGGCTCGCCACAGCGTAGCTGCCGCCGTCCGCCGCAAAGGCGATGCGCTCCAGGGCGTTCATGCCCTCCACATAGGTGCCCACGGCATACTTCACGCCGCCGGCCTCCTGGGTCATGGCCTGGCCGGGCATCTCCACCACACGCTGGAGCACGCAGTTCTCGTCCAGGGCCACAATACGCTTGTTCTGGCTGTCAGCCACAAAGAGCCAGCCATCCTCGGTCACGCAGACGCCGGTGGGCGCATTGAAGGCGTCCGCCTGGCCTGCGTTGTCGAAGCTGGTGATCACCTGCTTCACCGTGCGCAGGCTGTTGTCCAGCACCACGATGCGGTTGTTGCCGGTGTCCGCCACATAGATATCGCCGTTGGGGGCAACGAACATATCCTGCGGGCCCTTGAAGGCCTCCAGGTTCGCGCCCTCCCAGGTCAGGTCGGTGCCCAGCACCGTGCCCTGGGGGACATACGCCGCAGGCGTGCGGAAGATATCGTTCCAGTAATCGTAGTTGTAGGTATCGTAGGGGATGTCCTCGGCAAAGGCGGGCATCAGGCTGGTGAGGAGCACCAGCGCTGCCAGCACCATGGCAAGGAGGGATTTCTTCATATTATACATGTATCGATCCTCCTCCTTTAATCCTTCATGCCGGACGTGGTCATGGTTTCAAGAATGCTGGACTGGCAGATCAGGAAGAAGGTGATCGGCACCGCCGCGATGATGAAGGTCACCGCCGCCGCCGCACCGGCGCGGGCCGCGCCGCCAGCCGTGATCTGCTGCAGGGCGAACTGCATGGGCTTCAATTGCTCGTCACGCAGGAAGAGCGAGCCGGTGTTGCCCCACATGGACTGGAACTGGAAGATGGCCAGGGTCAGCCACGCGGGCTTGACGTTGGGCATGACGATCTTCCAGAAGATCTGCCACTCGTTGGCGCTCTGGATACGTGCGGACTCCATCAGGCTGTCCGGCAGCTGCTCCATGAACTGCTTCATCAGATACAGGCCCATGCCGAAGGAGAACGCAGGCAGGATCAGCGCCCAGTAGGTGTTGTTGATGCCCATCCAGGAAATGATGGCGTACTGGGGGATCTGCGTGACGGTCCAGGAGAACATCATCGACAGCACGACCATGCCGAAGAGCACGGGCTTGCCGGGGAAGTTGTGCTTCGCCAGCGGGTAGGCCGCCAGGGACGCGATCACAACGTGGCCCACCATGCCCAGGCCGGTGATGATGATGGTGTTCATCAGGTAGCGGCTGAAGGGCACCCAGGAGGTGTTCATCAGCACGAACAGATCGGAGAAGTTCTCCAGGTGCGGGTTGCGCACCCAGATCTTCGGCGGATACTGGAACAGTTCGTCCAGGGGCTTCAGGGCATTGTTGATGATCATCACCAGGGGCAGCACCATGAAGACGGCGCAGATGCCCATGATGGTGAACAGCAGCGTGTTGCCCGCCAGGGAGCGGTTGAGCTTCTTGGACTTGAGGGAGGGCACGATCTTCTGGCGACGCAGCTTCTTCTGCAGATGGGGCGGAAGATCCTTGATCTGAACCTGACCCTTGATCGTTTCACTCATGTCTTACTCACCCACCCTTCCCAGAAGCTTCTGGATCAGCTTGTTGGTACCCACCATCAGCAGGAACAGGATGGTGGCGATGGCGGAGGCGTAGCCCATGTCCAGACGGGTGGAACCGTAGTCCAGCAGATGGGTCACGATGGTCGCGCCAGCGTAGTTGACGGACGGGTTGCCCGCCAGGTTGATGGAGATATCCGCAACGGCGAAGGACTGGGTGATCTGCATCACCGCGCCGAACATCAGCTGGGGCTTCATGGCCGGGAGGGTCACGAACCACAGCTCCTGCCAGCGGTTCTTGATGCCGTCGATGGCGGCAGCCTCGTACATGCTCTTGTCCACCGTCTGCAGACCTGCGATGAAGGACAGGAAACCGGTACCAAGGGACAGCCACAGCTGGACGATGATCAGCACCGGGAGGACGTAAGCCTCCGTCTGCATCCACAGGATGGGCTCGTTGATGATGTCCAGGTTCAGCAGCAGACCGTTGAGGTAGCCGTAGCGGTCGCCGGTCAGGATCAGGTTCCAGACCATGTAGGCGTTGCCGCAGATGGAGGGCGCATAGAAGACCAGCGTCAGGAAGGTGCGCAGGCCGCGGTTGAACTCGTTGATGATCCACGCGAAGAGCAGACACAGCATGTAGCTCACCGGGCCGGTGACGACCGCGAAGATCAGCGTGTTCTTCAGCGAGATCATGAAGATATCATCTTCGATCAGGAGCTTGACGTAGTTGTTCCAGCCCACGAACTCCGGCGGCTGCAGCATGTTCCAGTTGGTGAAGCCCACCACGACGGACATGAGCACCGGCAGCACAGTGAAGAAGAAGAACAGGATGAAGTACGGGGCGATCATCAGGTAGGAGGCCTGATGCTTCTTCAGCGTCTTCATCAGGGTGGGGCGACGGTATTTGGGCGCCGCCTGGTTGGTCATGACGCTCATCTTGCTCCTCCTTCCTCATTGTTGTTTTCGACTACCGGATCGCCGGCAAGCGGCAGGTCGAACTCCTTGCGCTTGTACTCGATCTCGGCATTGATGTAGTAGACCTTGTCCATCAGCGCCTCGCGGGGCGTGATGCCGTTGGTGGCGGTGTTGGTGGTCACGGTGTAGAAGGCGTTGTTGACGTTACGCCAGGTGTAGTAGCCGCCGGGCACCTGGGGGATGCCCTGCACATGGGCCATCTGCTCCATCAGGGCCTTGTAGTCCTTCATGGGCCAGGACAGGCTGGCCAGGGCTTCCTTGTTGGCGGTGGCCACGCGGGCGGAGGCGCCCATCAGGGCTTCCATCTCGCGGCCATACTTCACCTGAGTGTCCTTGCTGGTCCACCACTTGAGGAACTCCCAGGACTCGTTGGGATGCTCCGTGGCGCTCATGATGATGTCCGCCAGGCCGGAAGCGCCGGTGGCACGGTTGATCTCCTGCTCGCCGTTCTCATCCAGCACGGGCTGGCCGTTCTCGTCCACCACAGGGGTGCCGGGCACGACGGTGAAGTCCCACAGGCCCAGGATGTCGGGTGCAGAAACCTGGAGGTTGTTGTAGGTGGTGTAGTCGCTGATGATGACAGGCGCCTCGCCGGTACGGAAGCGCTCCTCAGCGGAGGTCGCACGGTCCAGCTTGTAGTCAGTGTAGTACTCGCAGTACTTGCTGAAGACGTTGATGGCGATATCCTGATCCAGCGCCGAGGCCTTGCCGCCCTCGGTGTAGTACTGTCCGCCGTTCTGGAACAGCAGCATGGCGAAGATCTGCTCGGAGGGCAGCATGCCGAACTCCATCTGGTTCTTGGCCAGGATGGACATGGAATCGCGCACGTCATCCCAGGTGTTGAAGTCCGTCTCCACCTCCAGGCCGATCTCAGCCAGGATGTCCTTGCGGTAGAACAGCATGGGGAAGGTCATCGTATCCGGCAGCGCGTAGCAGGCGCCGTTGAAGGAGAAGGGCACCAGCGCCTCCTCGTTGAAGCGCTCCGCGACCTGGGCGAAGTCCGGGAACCGGGCCAGATCCATAACCGCCTGACGCAGGCCGTAGTTGACCGGCGTATCATTGCCGGTGTTCAGCACGCCGCCGGCAATGCCGTTGGTGTTGGCAACCTGGATGGCCACGTCCGGGCCCTGGCCGGACAGGGTGGCGCGCAGCAGCGTGTTCATATCCACCAGCTGCACGTTGACCTTGATGTGGGGATTCTTCTCGCTGAAGTCGTTATCGATCAGGGACTTGATGACGTTGGCCTGGTCGCGGCCGGTGCCGATCCACAGGGTCAGCACCACATCCTCACCGCCAACCTCAGCCACGTTGCCGACCTGGTTGTAGTCAATGATGAAGGAATAGTACAGGCGCTTGGCCTCATGCACCAGGCCGCTCCACCAGTCGGAGCCCTCGGCCTCCACCTCCACGTCTGCGGAGTGGATGTAGATGGTGTCCAGCTGCAGGGGCTGACCCAGCACCTGGGTGATCCAGTTGCCGCAGGCGCGCACGTTGGTCTTGAAGGAGGAAAGCACCTCGGTGAAGCGCTCCTGATCCTCAATCAGCTCGTCCAGCTGGTCGTCCATGGTGCGCAAAACCGTCAGCTTATCGGAGTTCTTTTCGCCGTTGGTGACCTCGTTCAGGCGGGCCAGGGCCGCGCGCAGGTCCTCCTGCACGGCGATCAGCTTGCCCTCCAGGTCAGGCAGGCTCGCCTCGATCTGGTAGTCGCGGTACTGGTCAGGCGCAACGCCGGTGATGTAGATGACCTGGCGGTAGATGTCGTTGAGCTGCTGGACGCAATCCTGCACGCGGGCAATGATATCGCCCATCTCGCCCAGCACGACCTCCATGCGGATCGTGTGCTTCTCGCCCGCCGTCAGGTAGATGCGGTAGGGATCGCCGTTCTCGTCCGCCAGCGTCTCCATGCGCCAGCTCTGGCGGTAGGCAAAGCCGTAGGCGTTGAACTCCTCAAAGGGCACCACGCCGTCCACATAGATCTTGCGGTAGACCTTCACGCCGCGCACGAAGTTCTGCTGATCGTGCAGGGAGATGACGTAGTAGCCGTCCTCGGGCACCTCGAACTCCCACTCGATCCACTGGCCGGCGCCCTTCCAGGAGTTGCCGCCGATGGCGTTGTTGAGCAGGTAGCGGGTGCTGGCAGGATACACGGACGCAGAGGACTGATCCTGCACGGGGTAGAGCATCTGGGAGGAGGTCTTGCTGGCGTTCTCCGCCTCGATGCGCACGACCTTGCCGGAGGTATCCTGACCACCCTGGGCCACGACCTCCGCATAAGGCCGGATGGCCTCGTCGTTGGAGAAGGTGATGGAGCTGATCAGCATCGGCTCACGCATGCTCAGCAGGGTCAGGGAGTGCTCCTCGCCCGCAGTGAGGTACACGCTCAGCTTTTCACTGATGTAGCCGTTCGCGTCGTAGACAGCGCCGTCCACCCACTCGGGGATCTCCGTCGCCGTGGGCTTGAGGTCGTTGCCGCGCTCGCCCTGGTTGTCGCGATCCCACATCGTCAGCTCAACGCCGTTCTCGTCCTCATACCGCTCGAAGGAGCCGCTGTTCCACACGCGGTAGAACTCCACCAGCGCCATCTCGCGGTAGGGCAGCTCGCCGTCGATGAAGATGGCGCGCTGGATCTCGCTGTTCTTGCCCGCCACAGGGTAGTAGCGGATGGTCATGTTGTACAGGCCCGTCTCCGGAACGGTGAATTTCCACTCGATCAGAGATTCCTCATCCGTCAGAACGGAGATCTCCGCTTCGGTGGACTCCGTCTCAGCCTCGGCAGCCTCGGTTTCAGCGGCCTCGGTCTCGGCGTTTTCAGCCTCGACAGCCTCCGCCTCCTCCGGCTCAGCCAGCTTCACGGGCACGCCGTCCTCGCCCGTCACATAGAGGTCAGGCGTGGTGACCATCACGTCATCCACATTGGCCTCGTAGCGGGCGTAGCTGTCCGCGGCCAGCACAACGGGCTCCACAGGACGCGCCGCGTCGGCTGCGGTGTACTCAGCCACGTAGTCGGTGTATCCCTTGATGCCATCGTTGATGGAGTATGTGCTGACGATGTTCTGGAAAATCGCCATATCCTCTGCCGTGAAGATCTCCGCAGAGGGCTGCTCAGCCGATTCCGCGAAGGACACGCTGGTCAGGGAAAGTGCGATGATCATCGCCATCGCCAGCAGACGCTTTGCCAGATGCAACTTCCTGCTCAACTTGTTCACCATCCATTCTGTCGTCGCTGCCGGAGGCGTGCGCCATCCGGCTGGGTGAATTTTCTACATATTATATTGGGCAGATGTCACTCGCCCAGGGGATAGGTTTTCAGATCGGGCAGGTTCTTGCGGGTGATGACGTTGTCATGCCCGTACACCTTGCGCACCATGGATTTCTCGGTGTACCTGTCCGAATAAGCGTTGAAGCCAGGGGTCTTGAGCACGAACTCGCCCTCCCAGGTGCACCACCAGGCCCACATCACGTTGTCGCGGATGAGCAGGTCGGTGTCCGGGATGCAGCCGTTTTCCGTCAGCGCGATGATCTTGCGCGCATCCGTATAGCTCAGCGCCTTGAGGAAGCGGGCCGCCTGCGAGGTGTACACCTTTTCGCCGGGGTAGATGTCCTCGCCGATGATATCCACATATTCATCACCGGGATACCAGGCAGCGTCCTGGCCGTTCCAGACCCAGATGAGGTTGTTCACACCGTACACATTGGTCAGCTGGTCGTAGAGGTAGATCCACAGCTGCTTGCAGGCCTCGGGGCCCTTGGCGCCCCACCAGAACCA
>JBGVOA010000214.1:0-1589 GCA_045126095.1 Christensenellales bacterium
TCGGCGAGGGCGGCGCAGGCGCGTTCTCCGACGGCAAGCTGACCACGGGCACCAAATCGCCCTACATCCGCCATGTGCTGCGCACCTTCGTTGACCACGGCGCGCCGGAGGAGATCCTGTACCTGTCCAAGCCCCACATCGGCACCGACCGGCTCAAGGGCGTGGTCGCCTCCATCCGCAACGAGATCATCCGCCTGGGCGGCACGGTGCTCTTCGGCACGCGCGTGACGGAGCTGATCGTGCGTGGCAGCCACGTCGAGGGCGTGAAAGTCGTCCACATGGGTGAGGAGCGCGAGATCCTCACCGACAGCGTGCTGCTCGCCATCGGCCACAGCGCCCGCGACACCATGCAGCGCCTGTTCAACCAGGGCGTGGTGATGGTGCAGAAGCCCTTTGCCATGGGCGTGCGCATCGAGCACCCTCAATCTCTCATCAGCCAGGCGCAGTACGGCAAGGCCTGGCAGCACCCAGCCCTGGGTGCGGCAGACTACAAGCTGGCCGTGCACACGCCGGACAAGCGCGGCTGCTACACCTTCTGCATGTGCCCCGGCGGCGAGGTCATTGCGGCGGCCAGCCAGCCCGGCGGACTGTGCGTCAACGGCATGAGCTACCACGCCCGCGACGGCCGCAACGCCAACGCGGCCCTGCTGGTCGGCGTGAACCCGGAGGACTTCGGCGACGATCATCCCCTCTCCGGCTTCGTGCTGCAGCGCAGCATCGAGCAGGCCGCTTACCGCGTAGGTGGCAGCAACTTCCACGCCCCGGTACAGCGCGTGGAGGATCTGCTGGCGGGCCGCGCCACCAAGGCTTTGGGAGAGGTCATCCCCACCTATCAGCCCGGCGTGACCCCCGCCGACCTGCGGGAGTGCCTGCCCGGCTTCATCATTGAGGATCTGAAATTCGGCATCCGCGGCATGGACAGGCAGCTGAAAGGCTTTGCCCATCCGGATGCGGTGCTGACGGGCGTGGAGGCCCGCTCCTCCTCCCCCGTGCGGCTGAACCGCGACCGCGCCACCTGCATGGCGGAGGGGCTGGACGGCCTCTTCCCCGTGGGCGAGGGTGCGGGCTATGCGGGCGGCATCATGTCCGCGGCGGTGGACGGCATCGTATGCGCCCTGGCCGCCATCGAGAGGAGCCGCCTGTGAACGCGCTGCTGGCGGAGGCCCTGCAGGCCTTCGGGCTGGACGGCGCACGGGCGGAGTTCATCCAGCAGCATGAAAACGCCGTGTACCGCGTGGACGGCGAATATCTGCTGCGCATCCACAAGGCCGCCGATGGGCTGCATGCTGACCATGACCCCGAAAAGCGCCGGGCCGAGCTGGCCTTCCTGACCCACCTGGCGGACAGGGGCCTGCATGTGCAGCGCCCCCTCGCAGAGGCGCCCCTCTCCGACGGTACCACGGCAACCCTACTGACCTGGCTGGATGGCCACCATATCACCGAGGCTGAGTTCACGCCCGAAATGCAGCATCAAATCGGTACGATGACGGCCCGTCTGCATCAGGCTGCGCAGGGCGTTGTGCATCCCGCCATGCGCCGCTACGACGCGGCCCATGTCGCCCAGACGGCCGATGACATCCGCAGCATGG
>JBGVOA010000215.1:0-2580 GCA_045126095.1 Christensenellales bacterium
CCATAGACGGCGTACTGTTTGACAAGGTGGAGAAGACGCTCATCTGCTATCCTTATGCTTACACGAACAGCAGCTATGCGATACCGCAGGGCATTCGTGTGATCGGGGATGACGCGTTCTGCGGCTGCTCCTCCCTGACGAGCATCACGATTCCGGACAGCGTCACGGCCATCGAGGATTCCGCGTTCTCTCAATGCTCCTCCGTGACGAGCATCACCGTCTCCCGCGGCTCCTACGCCGAGGAATGGGCGCTGGCAAACGGCTACACCTGCACCTACATGAAGCCCACCGGCCTGTCCTATGGCGACCTGACTTACCGCATCCAGGCGGACGGCTCCGCCATCATCGTCGGCTGCACCACCGAGGCCACCGCGCTGGAGGTGCCCGCCGCCATCGAGGGTGCGCCCGTCACCGCCATCGGCGCATACGCCTTTGAAGGCTGCGCCACCCTCACCGGCGTGACCCTGCCGGGTAGCATCGCCTCCATTGCCGATACCGCCTTCGAGGGCTGCGGCCGCATTACCTTCACCGTCCCCCGCAACTCCTGGGCCGCCCAGTGGTGCAAGACCAACGGCCTGCGCTACACCTACCCCGACGCCAATGACTGGCTTCTCAACTGACCTGCCCACTCCCCGGCGCACCCCGCGTCGGGGATTTTTGCGCCTTTTCTGCCCGGAAATGCCCGCATTCCGATGCTTTCTGCTTGCCAAACGCGCCGGGCGATGCTATAATAAACGGTGACGCAATTTTTCGCGGTTATCCGCTTTGCCGATTCTGATTCCGAAGGGAGTACATCATATGAAGAACATCACCTCTGCGCAGCTGCGCGAAATGTTCCAGTCCTTCATGGAGACCAAGGGCCACAAGCGCATCCAGTCTGCCTCCGTCATCCCGGAGAACGACCCCACGGTTCTCTTCACCACCGCCGGCATGCATCCCCTGGTGCCCTACCTGCTGGGCCAGAAGCACCCCGCCGGTACCCGCCTGACCGACGTGCAGAAGTGCATCCGCACCGGCGATATCGACGACGTGGGCGATCCTTCCCACCTGACCTTCTTCGAGATGCTGGGCAACTGGTCCCTGGGCGACTATTTCAAGAAGGAAATGATCCCGTGGTCCTGGGAATTCCTGACCAGCCCCGATTATCTGGGCCTGGACAAGGACAAGCTGGCCTTCACCGTCTTTGAGGGCGATGCCGACTGCCCCCGTGACGACGAGGCGGCTGACCTCTGGCGTTCCATGGGCGTGGCCGAGGATCACCTGTTCTTCCTGCCCAAGGAGCACAACTGGTGGGGCCCCGCCGGCATCACCGGCCCCTGCGGCCCCGACACCGAGATGTTCATCATCACCAAGGAGCCCTGCGGCCCCAAGTGCTCCCCTGCCTGCAAGTGCGGCGCGTACCTGGAGATCTGGAACGACGTGTTCATGCAGTACAACAAGCAGCAGGACGGCACCTTCATCCCGCTGGAGCAGAAGAACGTCGATACCGGCATGGGCCTGGAGCGCACCATCTGCGTGCTGACGGGCAAGAAGTCCGTGTACGAGACGGAGATCTTCGAGCGCATCCTGGGCAAGATCGAGGAGCTCTCCGGCAAGCAGTACACCCCCAATGACGAGAACACCAAGGCCTTCCGCATCATCGCGGACCATATGCGCACGTCCACCTTCATCCTGGGCGACGATCGTGGCGTGAGCCCCTCCAACACCGACCAGGGCTACATCCTGCGCCGTCTGATCCGCCGTGCTGTCCGCTACGGCATGTCCCTGGGCATGGCCGAGGGCTTCACCGCCGAGATCGCGAACGTCATCATCGACCAGTACAAGGCCGTCTACCCCGAGCTGGAGCGCAACGCCGCCTTCGTCATCGACCAGCTCAAGCTGGAGGAGGGCCGCTTTGCCCGCACCCTCAAGCAGGGCGAGAAGGAGTTCGACAAGGTCTACAACAACACCCTGAACACCAAGGCTCTGCTGGAGTCCATCCTGTCCGCCGAGGACAAGGTTGCCTTCGCCCAGGAGATGGCCAAGGTGAAGAAGCTGCGTCCCTCTCCCGACATGATGCCCATCATCGAGGCCGCCAACGCCGGTGACGAGGCTGCGCTGGTCGCCGCCGTGAACGCCCGCATGGCCTCCCTGACCGTTCTGGACGGCCGCAGCGCCTTCAAGCTCTACGACACCTACGGCTTCCCGATCGAGATGACCATCGAGCTGGCCGCCGAGAAGGGCCTGACGGTGGACGAGGCCGACTTCGCCGAGCGCTTCAAGCAGCATCAGGAGAAGTCTCACCAGGGCGCCGAGCAGAAGTTCAAGGGCGGCCTGGCCGACCACAGCGAGCAGACTGCCAAGCTGCACACTGCTACCCACCTGCTCCACGCTGCCCTGCGCAAGGTCCTGGGTGACGAGGTGGCCCAGAAGGGCTCCAACATCACCGCCGAGCGTCTGCGCTTCGACTTCTCCTTCGGCCGCAAGATGACCAAGGAAGAGATTGACGAGGTGCAGCGCCTGGTGAACGTGGCCATCGGGGCGAAGGTGCCCGTGGTGTGCGAGGAGATGACCGTGCCCGAGGCCAAGGAGAAGGGCGCC
>JBGVOA010000216.1:0-3822 GCA_045126095.1 Christensenellales bacterium
CCGGCGAGGATTACGGCCTGGCTGCCGAAGGAGACGAGGGCATCCTCGTCTGGCAGGGGGACGAATTCGTGGTTTTCAAGCGCACCAGCTGATGCGGGAGGTATGAAGGATGGGCATTGCAACAGCTCTGCTTGCCTTGGCTGGCGTGGCGCTGCTGGGCCTTCCGGATGACGTGCTGGCGCTGCCCCTGCGTCTGGCAGCCTTTATGATGTGCTGGGGTGTCGGCATGGGACTGCTTCTGCTGGACGCGCGGCGGCGCAGGCGGAAGAATGCACAAAAGCCGCGTCAGTCGGTCGCCGCACAGGTGGTCGGCCATCGCATGCAGGCGGCAGGCAAGGATTCGTACCGGCGGATGCTGTACTACGTCAACTTCCGGACAGAAGCGGGCGAGCAGCTGGAATTTGAGGTCGGCGAGATTGAGTGGAACCGCCTGGAATGCGGAGAGAAGGGCGTGCTGGAATATCAGGGCTGGCAGTACCTGGGCCTGCGCCGATATGATCTGGGCGACATGAAGCCGCTGGCCTGAAAGCTGCGCGGCGCAGAAGCCGTGCAGGGAGGAATGCAAAATGGATTGGAAGAATATCAGTGTCTCTCCTGAAATGATCGTGGATGTGGTGATCTACGCGGTGGTCGCCGTGCTGCTGATCATCATATCGAAGTGGCTGTGGGAGGACCGGCAGTGGCTGCGCCTGAAAAAGGAGCGGCAGCAGGCGCTTGAGTATCAGCAGCAGGACGAGGATGCCGGAGACAGATCCTCCGGGGCCTGATCCCTGCGACATCCCTGCGGACGGAACGCGTCCGCCATCAGAAACAGACGGAGGCGGAGCCAATGGCCTATCAGGCGCTGTACCGGCAGTGGCGACCGGCAGATTTCTCTTCGATGGTCTCGCAGGAGGCCGTCGTTTCCACGCTGCGCAATCAGGTGACCAGCGGGCGCATCGCCCATGCGTACCTGTTCTGCGGCAGCCGCGGCACGGGCAAAACGTCCACCGCCAAGATCATGGCAAAGGCGGTCAACTGTGAATCGCCCGTGAACGGCGATCCCTGCGGCAAGTGCGAAAGCTGCCGCCGCCTGGCCGCCGAGGAGTCCATGGACGTGATGGAGTTCGACGCGGCCTCCAACAGCCGCGTGGAGGACGCCCGCGACCTGATGGAGACCGTCAAGTACCCGCCGCAGCACGGGCGCTTCAAGGTCTACATCATCGACGAGGTGCACATGCTGTCCGCCTCGGCCTTCAACGCGCTGCTGAAAACCCTGGAGGAGCCTCCGGCCCATGTGGTGTTCATCCTGGCCACCACCGAGCCGCAGAAGCTGCCAGCCACCATCCTCAGCCGCTGTCAGCGATACGACTTCGGACGCATTCCGGCGGCGCAGATCGCCGGGCGGCTGCGTCAGGCGGTGGAGGGCGCGGGCGCGACGGCATCGGATTCCGCGCTGAACATGATCGCCAGGGCAGCCGAGGGCGGCATGCGCGATGCGCTGTCCATCCTGGATATGTGCCTGGGCTACCAGAACGATGTGACGGACGAGCTTGTCCGCACGGTGCTGGGCACCAGTGACCGCTACTTCCTCTTCCGCTTCACGGATGCGCTGGAGGGCGAGGATGCGGGCGAGGTGATGCGCATGATCGACGAGATGATGCGCAAGGGCCGCGAGCCGATGGTGTTCGCCAAGGACATGAGTCAGCACATGCGCGCGCTGCTGATGGCCAAAACCTGTCCGGATGACCTGGCAAACCTCCTCGACCTGACCCAGGAGACGGCATGGGAATACGTGGAGCAGGCGGAGGAAATGACCGTCACCCGGATGATGAAGATGCTGGAGCTCTTCATGGGCGTGGAGACGGAGCTGCGCTATGCCTCCTCGCCGCGCATTGTGCTGGAAAACGCCGCGCTCAAGTGCTGCCTGCGCACCCAGGAGGTGGACGCGCGGGCACTGACGGAGCGCATCCAGCAGCTGGAGAAGCAGGTGGCAGAGCTGGCGGACAAGCTGGCCAACGGCGTGGTCGCCGCCGCGCCTGCGAAGAGGGAGAAGGCTGAGGCCAAGGCTGCTCCTGCGCCCAAGAAGGAAGAGCCGCCCAAGCCCAAGGTGCTCACGCCCACCGGGCGCAGTGCCGAGGACGCGTGGAAGGAGGCCGTCAACACTCTAAAAAAGGGAAATCCGGTCGTGTTTGCCTTCCTGACCAACGGACATTTTGCCGGCTGTGACGGTGCGCTCTACCGCTGGGAGGCCAACCCGGGTGGCGAAATCTACGTGGGTATGCTGAAAAAGCCGGACCACATGGCGGCAATCAGTGCAGCATTGACGGACGCTGCGGGCGTGGAAAGCCGCTTTGAGCCTGTCGTGCAGACGGCAGGGAAGTCTCAGTCCGCCGAGGACGGCGAGGCTTCGCTCCTGTCTGCCCTGGGGGCCACCTTTGACAAGGCGAACGTAATCGTACAGGAATAATTTGCTGCTGCTCTTCCGCGCCGGAGGGGCAGCTTTTTGATGCAGCATTTAATATGAAGAGCTGTATCGAGGAAAAATTTTTGAAAAATTCTTAACAAAGGCAGGAAATAGGGGAGAAGCGTCGAATGATTGAAATTGGGTTAAATTGAGGTATCTGTTTTCACAAAACAGATACTGATAAGACGGCCGTGCGGGAAACCGCCCGGGCGTGCAACCCCGGCGAGTCGTTCGCCGTGATGTAAGCCCGTGCAAATCCCGAATGAACACGGCCAAACGCCGCGTGAGAAAGGTAGGTGTAACAAGACATGGAAATGTATCTCGGTTGGAAGACCCTGCTGGTGGCCCTCATCGGTATGGCGGTGGTGTTCCTGGGCCTGGTGGTGCTGATCGCGCTGATCAACGTCATGGCCAAGCTGACCGGCGGTATGGGTAAGAAGGAAGCCCCCAAGGCTGCGCCTGCTCCCGTGCCTGTGGCTGCTGCTGCGCCCGTCGTTGCGTCCCTGATCAAGCCCGAGGCGCAGGTGCGTCCCGCAAAGATCGATGACGAGACCGTCGCCGTCCTGACTGCTGCGATCGCCGCGACCCGTGGCGAAGGCTATCCCTTCAAGATCAAGCGCATCGTCCGCGTGAACCGCTGATGAAAGACTGAAATTTGCAACATTCAATTTGAGGAGGAAATCCATCATGCGTACCTACAACATCACCGTCAATGGTCAGACCTACGTTGTGGACGTCGAGGAAGTCGGCGCTCCCGCTCCTGCTGCTGCTCCTGTGGCCGCTCCCGTGGCTGCTCCTGCCGCTGCCCCCGCTCCCGCTGCTGCCCCTGTGGCCGCTGCTCCCGTTGCTGGCGGCGAGTCCGTCAAGGCTCCCATGCCCGGCACCATCCTGGACGTGAAGGTTGCCGCTGGCCAGAAGGTCAACGCCGGTGACGTGCTGTGCGTCCTGGAGGCCATGAAGATGGAGAACGAGATTCCCGCCCCCAAGGCCGGCACTGTGGCGCAGGTCGTGGTTTCCAAGGGCGCTTCTGTCAACGCGGGCGACGTGCTGGTCGTTCTGGCGTAATCGTATTCTGTCCATAGAACCGCAGTGAAGCAACTTTGCTGCGCAACCTATCGAAATACTGACAGAAAGTGAGTTGAGACCATGGAATTCGTTACGAATGCTTTGATGGGCCTTTGGAAGTCCTCGGGCATTGCTCTGTTTGTCAGCAGCCCCACGACGCTGATCATGGTCGGCGTTGCCTGCGTGCTGCTGTACCTGGCCATCGTCAAGGGCTTCGAGCCCCTGCTGCTGCTGCCCATCGCCTTCGGCATGCTGCTGACTAACCTGCTGGGCAGCGAGGTGTTCCATGAGGAGCTCTTTGCTGGCGGCCA
>JBGVOA010000217.1:0-8618 GCA_045126095.1 Christensenellales bacterium
CCCGCCGGAGGCACGCAGCACCACCACCGCCCCACAAAGGACAAGCCCTCCCGGGCGAAGCCCCCAAACCGCCCCACGCGCCTTTCTACGAATCCCCCGGATTCGTAGAAACAGCTCGCACAGCCCCAAAGGAGCCGCCGCAACGTAATCTTCCTCCCCCGCAACCCCAAACCGCAGCAGGGCGGACGATCCATGCTCGTCCCCACGGGTAGCCAGAGGCGGTCTTCCGTCTCCTGATACGCATTCGTGCAGCGTGCGGGCGGCTGATAGCCGCCCCTACAAGGCCGGGTGAGGCGCGCAGCGGGCACATCCCTGTCCCCATTGTACCACGAACACAGCCGTTTGTCACCATATGAAAAGGCCCGCCGGGAAGCCGACAGGCCATGGTATGCCGCTGCGTCAGAACAGCCGGAAGATATCGCGGCCCGTCATCAGCACCATCAGCGCCAGCAGGATCAGCATGCCGGTGAGGTGGATGGCTGCCTCGACCTCCTGCTTGATGGGCTTGCCGCGCACGGCCTCGATGGCGTGGAACACAAAGCGCGCGCCGTCCAGGCCCGGGAAGGGCAGCAAGTTCATCAGGCCCAGGTTGACGGAAATGAGCACGATGAGGCTGATGAAGGTGGATACGCCGCCGGCCTGCACCGCCTGGCTGGTCTGGTCGATCACGCCCACGGGGCCCACGACGGATTCCCGCACCTGGTTGTCCGTAAAGAGCTTGCCCAGCACGCTGAAGACGGCCGTGCCAGCCTCGCGGCACATTACCCAGCCATGGCGGACGCCGTCCGCAAAACCCAGGCGGGTGCGCTCCATGCTCAGGCCCACCAGGCCGTAGCCGATGCCCACGCGGCTCTGACCCATTGCCTCATCCCAGAAGGGCGCGATGGCAAGCTCGTGGGTTTCTTCCGTGATCGGGCCGCCCTCGGTTTCCTGCATCAGGCGGACGACAGTCAGCAGCAGCTCCTCGCCGGGCTTTGCCTCCGCGATGGCGCGCTGGAATTTACCGAGGCGCTCCGTGGCGTTGATGCCCATCACGTCCTCCACATAGCAGGTCACGTCCTGCCCGTTGATGGCCACAACACGGTCACCGGGCTGCAGACCCGCCAGCTGGGCCGGGGTGTTCTCCTCCACGCTGCCGATGCCGGCACAGCCCGTCAGCACACCGGAGCACCAGCAGAAGATCACCGCCGCTGCCAGCGCCAGCGCAAAGTTCATCATAGGACCCATGGCCACCGTGATCATCCGCTTCCAGGCGGGCTGCTTGTTGTAGGCGCGGGGGTCTTCCTTGCTCCGGCCCTGCACGTCGTCCTCGCCGTAGAAGGCGCAGAAGCCGCCGAAGGGCACCCAGCGCAGGGAGAACTTCGTCCCCTTCTTGCCCGTCCAGCCCACGATCTTCGGGCCCATGCCGATGGCGAACTCCATCACCTCAATGCCCGTCAGCCGTGCGGCCATGAAGTGGCCGAACTCGTGCACCGCCACCAGGATGCCCAGCAGCAGGATGCCCACAAGGATGTACCAGCCCTGCGAAAGAAGCTCCAGCATATCGCTTCTCCTCCGTTGATGCTTACTGCTTCACGCTCTCCAGCAGCTGGGCGACCACGCGCCGCGCCTGCTGATCGGCGTGGAAAATGTCTTCCAGATTGTTGGCCGGGAGGCTGCCCAGCGTGTCCAGCGCGCCCTCCACCAGGCGGGAAATGCCGCCAAAGGGGATCTCCCCTGCCAGGAAAGCCGCCACCGCCGCCTCATTCGCGCCGTTCATGATCGTGCAGGCCGCGCCGCCCGCCGCCAGGCACTCCTTGACGATGCGCAGCGCCGGGAAGCGATCCGCATCGCCCTTTTCGAAGGTCATCTGGCCCAGGGCGAAGAGGTCCAGGGGCTTGGAGCCTGTGGGCAGGCGCTCCGGGTAGCTCATGGCGTACTGGATGGGCACGCGCATGTCCGGCACGCCCAGCTGCGCGATCACCGCGCCGTCGGCGAATTCCACCGCAGAGTGGATGATGGACTGCGGGTGCACCACCACCTCGATCTTCTCCGGCGCCATGTCAAACAGCCAGCGGGCCTCGATGATCTCCAAGGCCTTGTTGAACATGGAGGCAGAATCAATGGTGATCTTCGCGCCCATGGCCCAGTTGGGGTGGTTGAGGGCCTGCTCGCGGGTGGCGTGGTAGATGCGCTCCTTGTCCCAGGTGCGGAAGGGGCCTCCGGAGGCCGTCAGCAGGAGCTTCATGGGCTGATTCCCCGCCGCGCCCTGCAGGCACTGGAAGATGGCGCTGTGCTCGCTGTCCACGGGCAGGAGGGGCTTGCCGATGGCGCGGGCCGCGTCCATCACCAGATGGCCGCCGGTCACCAGGGCCTCCTTGTTGGCCAGCAGCACCTGACGGCCCGCGTGGAGCGCGTCCATCACGCTTTGCAGGCCCGCGATGCCCACCACGCTCACCAGCACCATGTCCGCTGGGATCTCCGCCGCGGCGACGCGCAGGGCTTCCTTGCCCATCACCCAGCGGCAGAAGCGCAGATCGGAGGGGATCTCCTCCATCGGGATGGGCTCGGTCAGGCCGGCCATCTCAGGGCGGAAGGTCCGCACCTGCTGGAAGAACAGCTCGCGGTTGCGGTGCGCCGTCATCGCCGTCACGCGGAAGCGCTCCGGGTGCATTTCCACAAGCTGCAGCGCCTGCGTGCCGATGGAGCCCGTGGAGCCAAGGATGGAAATCGTCTGCATCACATTGTCCTCCTCACATACCTATTCTGCGCCGCCCGCAAACATGCAGACAGCGAAAAAGCACGGCGCGCTTTTCGTCTCTTCGCGCCGTGCATCGCATTGTATCAGCCAACCAGCAGCCGGTAGCACATCATGACCAGCGCCATAAAGAGGATGCTGTCCATGCGGTCGAGCATGCCGCCGTGGCCGGGGAAAAGGTTGGCGAAATCCTTGATGCCGCAGTGGCGCTTGACCAGGGAGGCAAACAGATCGCCGATCTGGCCGACCGCGCCGCCGATCACGCCCAGCAGCACATAGTGCCACCACGCCGGAAGCCCCGGATAGGACGCGCCCGCAAACAGGCTCACCAGCAGCCCCACCAGCAGCGAAGCCACAAGGCTGCCGATCAGGCCGCCCACCGCGCCGGAGATGGTCTTGTTGGGGCTGACGGCAGGGCAGAGCTTGGGGCCCTTCATCGCGCTGCCCACAAACAGGGCCGCGATGTCCCCCACGCAGGGGATGGCCAGCAGGAGCAGCATCATGCAGATCTGCACCGTATGATCGGGGATCAGGGCCAGACGCATGGCGCACATGCCCGGCAGCACCACCGACAGCAGCGGCAGCACGCTCATCAGGCAGTCCTCCAGCTTCGGCTCAGGCCGGAACATGATGCAGCCCACCGTCACCAGGCACACCGAAACGGCAATGGGCACCAGCATTTCCGCCCCGCCCAGGGCCATCAGCGGCACGCTCAGCGCCAGACCCACCCAGGTGGGCCAGCACACGGGGCGATGCCCCGCCTTCCACAGCGCGTGGAACTCCTCATACACCGCTAAGCAGATCACCAGCATGACCGCCGCTGCCATCACCACGCCGCCGATCGCCAGCAGCGTAATCGCCACGGCCGCCATGATCAGCGCAGTTATGATCCTCTGTGTCAATGCATGTCACGCTCCTTGTTTTCACTGGGCGCACACTCGCGCCAGCATATGGTACCTCAGCATTCTGAACAGGATATGAACTGCCCGCAGGCTTTACTTCAGCCGTCCGCCAAAGCGCCGTTCCCGGCCGCCGTAGGCCATGAGCGCCTCATCGTAGTGCGCCACGCTGAAGTCCGGCCAGAGCACGGTCGGGAACAGGAATTCCGCATACGCGCACTGCCAGAGCAGGAAATTCGACAGCCGCAGCTCGCCGCTGGTGCGGATCATCAGATCCACATCCGGCTGACCGGCGGTATAGAGCCGGTCGGACACCGCCTTCTCGTCGATCTCCTCCACCGTGAGCCGTCCGGCCTGCACATCCTCTGCCAGCAGCCGCGCCGCCCGGGTGATCTCCGCCCGTCCGCCGTAGTTGAGGCAGATGTTCAGGCGCAGGCCCGTGTTGTCCGCCGTGCGCTCCTCGGCCCGGATGAGCGTCTCCCGCTGACGGGGCGGGAACACGTCCTTCTCGCCCAGGATCAGGATGCACACGTTCTTCTCGTCCAGCTCGTCGATCTCCGAAGCGAAGAAGTCCAGGATCAGCTGCATCAGCGCCCCCACTTCCTCCGGGCTGCGGTTCCAGTTCTCGGTGGAAAAGGCGTAGATGCTCAATGCGCCGATGCCCAGGTCATCCGTGTGGCGGATGATCTCGCGCAGGCTTTCCACACCCTGGCGGTGGCCCAGCGCCACGCCCAGCTTATGCTGCTTGGCCCAGCGGCCGTTGCCGTCCATGATGATGCCCACATGGCGCGGCAGGCGCTCGAAGGCCTCCTTCGTCAGCGCGGCGGGCTTCTCCTTCTGGCCAAACAAATCCCTGATAATATCCATATGAACCTCAAAGCAGGCAGACACGCAGACCTCTCGCGGAAGCCCACGCATCTGCCTGTACATCAAATTTCCTTCCGGGGGTCGCCGTCCATGAAGGCGCTGACGACAAGCCGCAGCCCGTCCTCACCCTCCACAACGCGGATGACCCTGCACGTCGCCGCGCTGACCTCTCCGCGCCGGGGCGCGCAGGTTTCGTTCACCACGGGCTCTACGCCCGCAGCCCGCGCGCGCTGCACAGCATCCTCCAGGGGCAGGCCCAGCAGGCAGCCCCACCTTGTCATGGATGACATCAGACCTCCATGATCTCCTTTTCCTTGGCGGCAGCGACGGTGTCGATCTCCTTGATGGCCTTGTCGGTCAGCTTCTGGGCGTCCTCCTCGGCCTTGTGCTGCTCGTCCTCGGTGCACAGGGTGTCCTTCTTGAGCTTCTTGACCTGCTCGATGGCGTCGCGGCGGATGGCGCGCACGGCCACCTTGGCCTCCTCGGCGTACTTCTTGACCTGCTTGGTCAGATCCTTACGGCGCTCGGCGTTCAGCTCAGGGAAGATCAGGCGGATCACTTCGCCGTCATTGTTGGGGTTCAGGCCCAGCTCGCTGGTCTGGATGGCCTTCTCGATGGCCTTCAGCATGTTCTTTTCCCAGGGCTTGATGTCCATCATGCGGGCCTCGGGCACGGACACATTGCCGATCTGGTTCAGGGGCGTGGGGGTGCCGTAGTAGTCCACGGTGATGCGGTCCAGCAGCTTGGGATTAGCACGGCCGGCGCGGATCGCCTGCAGGTTGCTGCCCAGCACGTCGATGGACTTTTCCATGCGGGACTTCGCTTCGGCGAGGATTTCCTTGATCGTCATAATGATAACCTCCTTGTGTGGGGGATTTGTCTTCCTCTATTGTAGCCTGTTTTTCCACAAAACGCAAGAGGGGGAGGAAAATTCGGGGTGCGGAATACGCTCTCCGTTTCCTCAGGGATGAACAAAGGTGCCCATATCGTCGCCCTCCAGGACGCGGATGAGATTCTTGGGGTCATCCAGGCCAAAGACGCGCACCATCGGCAGACCCTGCTCCGCGCAGATGGCAAAGGCAGCGGCGTCCATCACCTTCAGGCCGCGGTTCAGCGCCTCCTTGTAGGTGATATCCTTGATGAGGGTGGCGCTGGGATCCTTGTTGGGGTCAGCGGTGTACACGCCGTCGATGTTCTTGGCCATGAGGATGCAGTCCGCCTGCATTTCGATGGCGCGCAGGGCCACGGCGGTATCGGTGGAGAAGAAGGGGTTGCCGGAGCCCGCGGCAAAGAGCACCACGCGGCCCTCGGCCAGGTGACGGCGGGCAGCCATGGCATTGAAGGGCTCGCAGAAGCGCACCATGTCCACCGCAGACTGCACCACCACGTCCAGACCGGCCTTGCGCAGCGCGTCGGACATGCACAGGCAGTTGATGACCGTGCCCAGCATACCCATCTGGTCAGCAGTGACCGCGTCCATGTTGGCGCTGGGGCCCTGGCGGCCGCGCCAGATGTTGCCCGCACCGATGACGATGCCGATCTCCACGCCCATGTTGTGCATCTCGCGGATGATCTCGGCGATCTCCTGCACCTTGGCGAAGTCAAACAGATCGTTGCCGGACTTGAGGGCCTCACCGGAAAGCTTGAAAATAATACGCTTGTAGGCTGCCATGGGGATGACCTCCTTTGGTGTTAGGGGCTTAGCGCCCCCCTTTTGTTTTTATCAATACTCATTATATACCATCAGGCTTTGGCGGTCAATCAATTACGCCATATACCTGATTGCGGATATCCCGCAGCAATCGTTCATGCTGAGAGCAGAACAGGGGTGGCATGTTATCCAATGGGAAATACTGCAATGCCAGCGTCTCATTGCCATCACAGGTCAATTCACCGCTCCGCACCGTGAATTCCACACCAATGCAAATGCTGTGTGCACGATCACCATTTGGGTAGGTCATGTCAGGATCAGTGTAGATCCCAATCAGCTTGTCCACTTGAACATCGAGACCCGTTTCTTCCCGTATCTCTCGGACAGCCGCTTCCTGCACCGTTTCCCCCGGCTCAATCGCACCTCCGGGGAATCCCCAAAGCCCGCTTCCACTGCGCCTTTGCAGCAGCACCTCACCCTCCTGATTGCGGATGCAGCCGCCCACAAAGGTCAGGATGATGCGCTCATGCCCAACCTTCTCGCGGAGCCATCGGATATAATCCCGGGACGCACCCATGGTATCTCCTCCCTGAGAATGCTCAAACAAGCAAGCTGGCTTAAGCCGCCGCTCCCGCATTCTCCCTCAGTCAGCTTCGCTGACAGCTCCCTCCCGGAGGGAGCCCTGAGCTGTGCCGCTGCGCAGTAACTTACCAGTGACAATGCGAACCAGCAGCAGAAGAATGACGCGCTGCGCTTCCAAGCTGAGGCTCCCTCCGGGAGGGAGCTGGATTCGTTCTCCGGCTTGATAAGACGGAGCACGAAGACTGAGGGAGAATGCGGCAGTCGCTGTACAGACAGGCCATTTTCTTTTACCCACTCTGGACAGAAAACGGGGAACCGCATTTTTCATGCAGTTCCCCGAATGTGTGCACTTAGTTAGCGGCCATCTTGGCGATCTCGGCAGCCAGGTCGTCCTTGCGCTTCTCAATGCCCTCGCCGCGCTCGAAACGAGCATAGCGAACCACGTCGATGTCAGCGCCCACAGCCTTGGCAACCTCAGCAACCAGACCCTTGATGGTCTTGTCGCCGTCCTTGACGAACAGCTGCTCCAGCAGGCAGACTTCCTTGTAGTACTTCTCGATCTGACCCTCGACGATCTTGTCGACGATCTTCTCGGGCTTGCCGGACTCCAGAGCCTTCACGCGGTAGATCTCGCGCTCCTTCTCCAGGTTCTCGGAGTTAACCTCCTCGCGGCGGACAGCCTCGGGCTTGGCAGCGGCGATCTGCAGGCACAGGTCGTGGGCCAGCTCCTTCACAGCCTCGTTGTCGCCAGCGGTGGTGGCCAGCTCGACCAGCACGCCCACCTTGCCACCCATGTGGATGTAGGAGGACACCAGGCCGGTGGTCTCGTAACGGGCGAAACGGCGGATGGAGATCTTCTCACCGATCGCCACGGTGGCGTCGGAGATCATGTTCTCGATGGTCTTGGTCTCGTCGTCAACGAACTTCTGAGCATTCAGAGCCTCGATGTCGGCGGGGTTGGCCAGAGCCACATGCTTCGCAACGGAGTTGGCGAAGTTCATGAAGTTGTCAGTCTTGGCAACGAAGTCGGTCTCGCAGTTGACTTCCACAACAGCGCCGACCTTGCCGCACTCGGAGATGTACTGGACAACAGCGCCCTCAGCAGCGATACGGCCAGCCTTCTTGGCAGCCTGGGCCAGGCCCTTCTCACGCAGCCAGTCGATGGCCTTGTCCATGTCGCCGTCGTTCTCCATGAGGGCCTTCTTGCAGTCCATCATGCCGGCCTGAGTACGCTCGCGCAGTTCCTTAACCAGAGCAGCAGTAATATTCGCCATGGTGAATTCACCCTTTCTCGGTATTTATGATGAAGGTTTATTCGTAGGGAACACCGGGAAGCGGATTACGCCTCGACGGGAGCCTCGACAGCCTCAGCGGACTGCTCGCCCTGCTTGCCTTCCAGCACAGCGTCGGCCAGCTTGCCGGCGATCAGCTTGACAGCGCGGATAGCGTCGTCGTTGCCGGGGATGACGTAATCGATCTCGTCGGGATCGCAGTTGGTGTCAACGATGGCGACGATCGGGATGTTCAGGATGCGGGCCTCGGTCACGGCGATGTGCTCCTTGCGGGGATCGACCACGAACAGGGCGCCGGGCAGCTTCTTCATCTCGCGGATGCCGCCGATGTTCATCTCCAGCTTTTCGCGCTCGGCCTTCAGCTTGATGACTTCCTTCTTGGGCAGCACCTCGAACTGGCCGTCGCGCTCCATCTTGTCGATGTCGTTCAGGCGGCGGATACGGGTCTGGATGGTCTTGAAGTTGGTCAGCATGCCGCCCAGCCAGCGGTTGTTGACGTAGTACATGTTGCAGCGCTTGGCCTCGGACTCGATGGACTCCTGAGCCTGCTTCTTGGTGCCGACGAACAGCACGGTCTTGCCGGCCATCGC
>JBGVOA010000218.1:0-4967 GCA_045126095.1 Christensenellales bacterium
GGGCGTGATGAAATTCGGCAGGATCATCCCCGCCGGGGTATCATAATGGGCGGTGTAGGTGACCTCGGCGTTTTCCGGGTCGCCCACGACAATATTGTGACACTTGGCCAGGTTCCAGCCTGACTCCACCTGCGCGATGTAACCCTGCTCCTTCGCCCAGCCCGTGAACCAGTCGCGGAAAGCCGCCTTTTGCGCCTTGCTCTTGCGGACGGGATGCTGCTGCAGCAGCGTTTCGATGATGCTCATTTGTGCATTGCTCCTTTTTCGATCGCGGTGACGGTCAGCGTGCCGTCGCGCACCATAAAGTGCACGTCCATGTCGCCATAGGCAAAGCCATACACGCGGTTCTCGTCATGCTGATACGCCGGACGGGGATCCTGCGCCAAAACGCCCAGCAGCGCCTCCCTTTGGCCCTCCGGCACCTCACGCAGCAGCGGTTCCGGGAAGTCCACCGTCAGATGATAGGCGGCCTTTTCCTCCGTGAAGCCGCCCACGGCCTCGGGGATCGCGTCCACATAGGGCAGGTAGGGCTTGATGTCGTACACGGGTGTGCCGTCCATCATGTCCGCGCCGGACACGAGGATCACCTTGCCTTCGGCGGAATCCTCCACCGCCAGGAGCTTCACGACCGTCAGCCCCAGCGGATTGGGTCGGAAGGGCGAACGCGTCGCAAACACGCCCATGCGGGTGTTCCCGCCCAGCCTCGGCGGACGTACCGTGGGCCGCCAGGCCTGGCTCTCCCCGTCCCTGACCGCCTGGTGGAACCCCCAGATCAGCCACAGGTGCGAGTAGGTTTCGATGCCCCTGAGCGCCTCGGCCACGCGGAATTCCGGCTCGAACACGATGGTCGATACCAACTCCGGCACCAGCCCCGACTGCCGGGGCAGCCCGAACTTCGTCGGGAAGTCATTGCGGACGCGGGCGATAATCTGCATGGGGACAGCTCCTTACCAAAATATCATTCCAGGATACAGGATAACACAAGAGGAGCCAAAATGCAACCAAAAGGCCGCACTGCAGCGATCTTCTCACATCGTCCGCGAATACCACGCCTTGAGCGCCAGCGTGGCCAGCAACTCCACCAGACCAGCCACAACCAGCGTGAGCGCGACGGTCATATCAAAGAACGTCGCCACCAGGCCAGCAGTCATCAGCCCCACGCCCATCAGCAACGTCACCGGTATGCCCGCCTTCGCACGGATGGCCTGCATACGCTCGTCATGTTCCTGGTTGTACAGGCGGCGCAGCGCTGCCTCATCCTTCAGAGCCCTGTGGAACTTCGCCATGCCAAAGATCCCCACCAGCAGCCCGCCGGCCAGGAAGCCCATGATTCCCGCATAGGCCGGATGCTCCGTCACAGCGGCCGGTGCAAATCGCGTCGACGCCATCAGCAGCAGGTAGAACAGCCATACCGCGCGGAATGCGTTCATCCTGCGCCGGATTTTGCTACGGTATTGGTCAAGGTTCATCGTATTCATCCTTCTTCCTCCTCCAGCAAAAACACATCCTCAATCTTCAGCCCGAAATACTTTGCGATCCGGTACGCCAGCGGCAGCGAGGCCACATACTTTCCCGTCTCGATGGACGTGATGGTCTGCCGGGTCGTGCCCACCGCGTCCGCCAGTTCCTCCTGGCTCAGCTTGCGCGCCTTGCGCAGTTCCCTGATGCGTGTGTTCATCGCATACGCTCCATTTTCCAAAATGCAATGTCGACTTTGCACATTCAGCATAGCACACTTTGCATTTCATGTCAAGCACGCTTTGCATTTTTCTCTTGTAAACTTTCGCCCAAAGGGCAAAACCTTCCGCAGAACGCCTTGCAACGTCTGTCGAAATGTGGTATACTGCTGTGTGTTCACCCAATGAACACCCCAATGACACACAGAGAGGATCTTCACCATGAAGCACATCATCCGCCTGCTGACCCTGCTGCTGGCGCTTGCGCTGGCTCTGCCCTGCGCGCTGGCCGAGGGCGCCTATGCCCCCATCGACGCCTGGCTGAGCAAGAATCAGCCCGCCCCCGCGCCCTATGCGCCCAATCAGGATGGCTTCCTGCCGGACAACAGCGGCTACATTGATGATAGCCTGGAAATCACCATCGAGCGCTCCTTCTGGACGGACGACATCGTGCAGGTGGAGACCCAGGAGGAGGGCGTGACGGCCGTGCAGGTCGTCCGCGTGAAGCTGACCGATGCGAGCCAGTTCCGCACCGCGCTGGCAGGCAAGTATCCCTCCAAGCAGGTGGCCCGCGTGGAGCAGATGGCACAGCGCAACAACGCCGTGCTGGCCATCAACGGCGATTTCTTCAATTACCATGACAGCGGCATCGCCTACCGCAACGGTCGTCGCATGCGCTTCAACGCCAACAACCTGCGCGAGCTGCTGATCATCGACGAGGCGGGCGACTTCCACTACCTGCGCCCCACCAGCCAGAAGGCCTGGGACGAATACATCGCCGCCGGCGGCACCGTGCTGCACACCTACTGGTTCGGCCCGAACCTGATCCTGGAAGACGGCCAGCCCATGACCAAGTTCACCAACAACGAGAACAACGGCCCCTGGATGAAGAGCCAGCGCATGGTGATCGGCCAGACCGGTCCGCTGGAGTACCTCATCGTGTGCTGCGAAGGCCCGGAGAGCACCGACTTTGCTGGCCAGGGCTTCACGCTGGAGCAGATGGCCAAGCTCTGCTACACCCTGGGCATGACCAACGCCTACAACCTGGACGGCGGCTCCTCCACCACCATGGTGCTGAACGGCGAGAAGATCAACTCCCCCTCCAACCCCAAGCGCCGCGAAGTGGGCGACTGCATCTACTTCTGCACGCTGATTCCCGATTGATTCAAAGCCGCATCCTCTTGACCGGATGCGGCTTTTTCTGTATCATAGAAGCAGACAAAGTGAGGTGATCCCCTTGCGCCAGACCGAGCGCACCGCCATCGTCCTGCGCTACGCCAACTACCGCGACAACGACCGCATGCTGACCCTCTTCAGCCCCACGCAGGGGCGGATCGAGGCGTTGGCCCGGGGCTGCCGCAAGCCGCGCTCGCCCATCCTCAACGCCAGCGAGCTCTTTGCCCTGGGCGACTTCGAGCTGTACCAGAAGGGCGCGCACCTGACGGTGCTAAACGCGCAGCTGATCGAAACATTCTATCCCCTGCGGGCGGATTTTGACCGCCTGAGCGTGGGAACCTATCTGTTGAACGTGGCGGAAAACGTGATCCAGCCCGGCGTGCCCGCCCAGGAGCTGTTCATGCTGCTGCTGCACACCCTCTCCCGGCTGACCTTCACCGATCAGCCCTGGCGGCCGCTGGTAGCGGGATTCCTGCTGCATCTGACGGCCTGCGAGGGCTTCCGGCCCCGGCTCCGGCACTGCGTCCACTGCGAAAGGCAGCTGACAGAGACGGAGTCCACCTGGTTCGACCACGCCGGCGGCGGCCTGGTCTGCTACGACTGTCACCTGAAGGGCATGCCCGCCGTGTCCGCCGCCCAGGCGAAATGGATGCGGGCAATGCTCACTTGCGGCTCCGCCTCCTGGGTGGATTCGCCGGAGATGATCGCCCCCTACACCCTGCTGCGCGCCTACGTCGAAACCCGCCTGGACAGGCCCGTCCGCGCTGCCGCCATGCTTCCCCGCGACTGATCAAAGGAGGTAACCTTTATGCTGTTCAACTGGTATCCCGGCTGCATCACCTGCCAGAAGGCCAAGAAGTGGCTGGATGAACAGGGCCTGCCCTACACCGCCCGCCACATCCGCGACGAGCAACCCACCCTCGAGGAAATCACCACCTGGTACAAGCGCAGCGGTCTGCCCCTCAAGCGCTTCTTCAACACCAGCGGCAAGCTCTATGCGGCATATGGCCTGAAGGACAAGCTGGCCGACATGACCGAGGAGGAGCAGCTGGCCCTCCTGGCCTCCGACGGCATGCTGATCAAGCGGCCCGTGCTGGTCACGGAGGACAAGGTGCTGGTGGGCTTCAAGTCCGCCGAGTGGGCCGAGGCGCTGCTGAAGTAACGCGCAACAAGCCCGAACCTCTCAACCATACAGCAATCCCCCGCTGCAGCCATATCCGGCCCAGCGGGGGATTTCCTGTTCCATTATTTCAGCGCATCGAAGTAGCTCTTTGCCTCCGCCACGTCCTGCGCGATCTGCTTCTGCAGCGCATCCTTATCAGCAAAGCACACTTCCGAGCGCATGTGCTTGAGGAAGCTCAGGCGGACGTGCTGGCCGTAGAGATCCGGCTGCCCGTCCAGCATATGGGCCTCGACCGTCACATGACCCTCCGGCAGCGTCGGATGACGGCCCACGTTCACCACCGCCGGGTGATACGCGCCGTCGCCCGTTTCCATCCAGCAGGCATACACGCCGTAGGCCGGGAGGGCCTTGTCCTTCTGGATCGCCACGTTCGCCGTGGGGAAGCCCATCGTGCGGCCCAGCTGCTTGCCGGTCTCGACCTTGCCGCCCAGGGTGTAGGCGTGGCCCAGCAGGCGGCTGACCATGGGGATGTCCCCTACTGCCAGCAACCCGCGGATGCGCGTGGAGGACACCGTCGCGCCCTCGATCAGCACCTCCGGCACGATCACCGTGCGGAAGCCGTTCTTACGGCCGTACTCCCGCAGGAGCTTGCCGTTGCCCGCGCCGCCCCGGCCAAAGGTGAAGTTGAACCCGCAGACCACCACCACCGGCGCGTATACCGATACCAGCTCCGCCATGAAGTCCTCCGGAGCCTGATCGGCACGGGCACGATCAAAGCGGGTGATGCACAGGTTATCTACGCCGAAGGAGTGCATGACCCGTGCCTTTTCCGGCAGGGTCGTGAGCAGCGGCGGCGCCTTTTCCGGCCGCAGCACCCGCAGCGGATGCGGCTCGAAGCAGCATACCGCCAGGGGGAAGCCCATCTCCTGCGCCAGCTCGCCGCCGCGCATCAGCAGGGCCTGATGCCCACGGTGCACGCCATCGAACATGCC
>JBGVOA010000219.1:0-7348 GCA_045126095.1 Christensenellales bacterium
CCTGTCCGAGAATGATGCGGCCATCGGGGCGGAGCTGGTGCGGATGGGCTGCGTCCGCCGCGGGGAAGAAGGGCTGCAGGTCTGCTGCCCGGTGCTTTCCAATGCGCAGTACACGGCGCTGGTGGAGCTGATCGCCCCGGCGGCGCAGCGGATTGCGGAGCTTGCCCTGATCATCCGCGAAAAGGAGGCGGCGCTGCTGGCCGAGCATGTGCCGGAGCACCTGCGGGCCATTGCGGCGGACATGGTGTACTTCCGCCTCTTCGAGAGTGCGATCTCCCTCCCGGCGGCGCGGCTGCACGGCGAGGGCTTCCTGGTGGATGCGAAGACCTGCGACTGGCTGCCCACGACGTATGTGGTCATCCGGAACTGAATGAAGAAGGGCTCCCGCTGGCCATGAAGGTCAGGGGAGCCCTTTGTGTTGGGCGTGCTTTACCGCAGGAAAATCGGGTTTGTCCAGGCCTGCCGTCCCTGCGCGTCCTTCACAACGGCGCGGATGTAGCGCAGGCCTTCGGGCAGCTCGCAGCTGGCGTGGGTCAACATGCCGTCCGCTGCGCGCTCGCAGGGCAGGGGATACCGCAGGGACACGAACTGGATGGAGGCGGCCTGGCTGCAAACGACATGGGCCATGCCGTCCTCCACATAGAAGTCGTGGATTTCCGGGCCGCAGGAGGCGTAGAACGCGCCTTGCTCCAGCGCAGTCAGGATGCTGGCGGGATCGTCCCCGGCGGCGGCCATTACCCATCCGTGGCAGTGGTGGCCGATCCAATGGCCGTCGTCCACGGCCACGCCCCAGAGGCGGCGGCCTTCGTCCAGCGCTTCGTCCCAATAGGCGGCGTGGTTGTCCAGGTCGTTGTCCAGCACGCAGCCGCTGTTCCAGATCTCCATGGCGAAGTTGCCCTCCAGCACACCGAAGTCGCGGTATGTCGTGCCGCTCCACTCCGGGTGGGCGTAGAAGGTTTTGAGGCCCCAACGGTGCATCTCGTCGATCATCGGCTGGGCGTCGGCGCAGCTGTCGCCCCGGCCGGCGGATTCAGGATGAGCGTCCTGCGGGGGCGTGCGGGGATCGCCCGGCACGCCCAGCCCCACCACATGCACGCACAGCGGCTTATCCTGCGTGCGGCCGGGAAGGCCGAAGTCGCGCTCCACGCCTGCCAGGATGGTCATGGGCACATCAGGGCAGAGGTTTATGTGGTTGATGACGTTGTGGTCGGTCAGGGCCATGAAGCGGTAGCCCTGCTGGTGGTGGAGGCGGATGACGTCTTCCGGGGAATCCTGTCCGTCGGAGCGGGTGGTGTGGACGTGCAGCGCGCCCTTGAGGAAGGGCTGGCCTGCGGCGAAAGCGGCTTGCTGTATGCGCATAGGGAAACCTCCTGAACGATGCTTGTGCAGGAGTATTCGACGCGCGCCGGTGCGATTCCTGCCGCTTACGGGCTGCAGAGTGTGTTGGCCAGGGCGGTGAAGTCTGCCTGCTCCCGCAGGGGATCGAAAACCGGCTCGGCCATGGCGGCCCGCAGATGCTCCCGCAGGCTGGCAAGTGTCCGGGGAGCGGTGGGGGCGTCATGGGCGGCGGATAGCCAGGGCGCGGCATAGCGTCCGCCGTGCGCAGCCAGGGCGACGATGGCGCGGGAGGCAGCGGCCAGGGCGTTCAGCGCGGCGGACATGTCCCCCGCCTGGGCGTGCAGCCGGGCTAGCATCACCTGGGCCTGGCAGATGCGCTCCTCATACATGCCTGCGTTGTCTCCTGTGACTTCCCGGTAAATGCGCACGGCCTTTTCCAGCAGGGGAATGGCGTTGTTGGGGTCGGCCTTCGCCATCTCCCGCAGGGTGAAACAGAGGTGATCTGCCAGCCAGAGCAGGTTGAACTGCCGCTGTCCCTGCGCCTTCTCCGGCGGAGCGACGCGTGGGTAGAGCATTTCGCGGGAGGCCCAGAAGGAGGGCAGCTCGTCGCTGACCAGCTGCGCGGCCTCCTCTCTCCGGCCCAGGCGGTGCAGGGCCAGGGCGATCACCTGCTTGCAGCCGTATTGGGTGGACAGGCGCACGGGCTTGCCATCGCCGCCGGGAGCTCCGTCGGCGGCGCGGCACAGGGAAAGGGCCTCCCGGGCAGCCTCCTGGGTGTGCAGGGCCATCAGCGCGCGGGCCAGGGATACCATCAGCTCCGGCTCGTCCGGCCAGGCAGCGAGGGCGGCCCGCGTGGCGGACACTGCGGCGGGCGCGTCACCCTGCTGCATGGCCTGGGAGCAGGCGGCAAGCGCCGTGTCAATGGCGGACTGGCGGCGCAGGCTGTCCACGCCCAGCAGCGCGTCCACGGAGACGTGCAGGTGCATGGCCAGCGCGGGCAGGAGGGATGTGTCGGGCAGGGCGGAGGCATTCTCCCACCGGCTCACGGCCCGGTCAGACACGCCCAGCCTTTCAGCCAGCTGCGCCTGGGTCAGCCCGGCCCGCTGGCGCAGGGGGCGGAGAGTTTCGTGCAGGGAAATCTGCATGGATGTCACCTCGCTTGCTTTGGTGTTTTCATCATACCACAGCCCGGGGCGGCTGGGAAGGTCATGGCGTGCGGGAGGGATTCCCGCTGTCCGGGAATGCGGGGGATGTGTTGGTCTGTACGTCGATCATCAGGCCGAAGTGGTCGGAAATGACGGGGTGCCGGAGGCCGTCGAACAGCGTGATGGCGGTGGAAATCTCCGCAGGGCAGGAGCACCAGATGTGATCGATGCGCAGCCCGCCGGGGGAATCCTGCCAGCCGTCGATGGGGCCGGAAATAGTGGCGTGGCCCAGCCGTTGCCGGGCCAGTGCCCAGGCGTCATGCCAGCCGGAGGCGGCAATGAGGTCGTAGCCCTCGCCGCGCTGGCCGGCGGGCGCGTTGAAATCTCCCATGAGCCAGCGGGGGCCTGCTCCGGCGGCGTCGGCAAAGGTGGACAGCGCGCGCCACTGCGCGGCAAAGGGCTCGGCCTCGTCGCCCCAGCGGCCCATGTGGAGGCAACAGAACCAGTCGGTCAGGCCTTCGACGCGGACGGCCAGGGCATAGCGGGTTTTCCAGCTGTCGTAGGTGGCGGAGCGGCTGAGCAGACGGCTCTCCGCCCAGGTGATGCGGCGGTTGACCGCAAGCAGGGCCAGCCCCTCGTCGTAGCGGTCGTAGCCGCGCTTCATGGGCAGGTAGACCCAGCTGCAGGCAATGCCGCAAAGGCGCAGGAGCCGGGCGGCGCGGGCGGCGTGGTTGTCCGCCCGGAGGGGGACGGAGGTCTGCAGGGGGAAAAGGCCCTCCAGCAGCGAAGCGTCCGCCAGGGGCGCATCGGCGGACTGGTTCACCTCCTGCAGGGCGATCACATCCGGCATTTCGGCCAGGATGCCGCCGACGAGGGCGTGCAGCAGCGCGGGAGCCGCATCCGGCTGGCTGTGGACGTTGAAGGTCATGAGCTTCATGGGGCCTCCGCATCAGAGAATGTCGTTGATATCGGATTTGAGCACGTCCGCCTGGGGGCCGTAGACGGCCTGAACGCCGCTGCCCCGGATGAGCAGGCTCAGTGCGCCTTCCCGCTTCCAGTCGCTTTCGGGGGCGACGCGCCCGGCGTCCCGCACGGTGACCCGCAGGCGGGTCATGCACGCGTCCACCACCTCGATGTTCTCCCGGCCGCCCAGCAGGGCGATGATGCGCTCGGCACGGGAGTCCGCCGGGGCCGGGGCGGCGGTGGCGGGGGCTGCGTCCGCCTCCATGTGGCCGGGGGTCGCCAGGCGGAAGCGGCGGATCAGCGGATAGGCTGCGGCAAAGCCCACCAGCAGGAAGGCCGCGCTGGCGATGGCAAAGCGGACGAGGTCGCCGCCCAGTCCGGCCCGCAGGCTCATGGGCACGCGGGTCAGCAGCTCGATCAGGCCGAAGGCGTGCAGCCGCAGGGGAACCAGCCCCGCCAGCGCGAAGGCGCAGCCCTGCAGCAGCGCGTACACGCCGTAGAGCGCCGGGGCGGAGAACATGAACATGAATTCGATCGGCTCTGTCACGCCGGTGAGCAGCACCGCCAGGGCGCTGGAAAGGAACATGGAGCGATACTGCGGACGGCGTGCGGGACGGATGCAGCGGTACATGGCCAGCGCCACGCCCAGCAGCAGCCCCGTGGAGCCGATCATCTGGCCCACCTTGAAGCGGCCGGGGGTGACGGCGGACATCAGCGCGTCGGCGGCTGCGACGCTGCCCGCGCCGCGCAGGCTGTTCAGGTCCGCCGCCCATGCCAGCCACAGCGGGTCCTGGCCGTAGACCACCGTGCCCGCCGCCGCACCGGTCTGGATGAGGTACTCGCCGCCAAAAGCTGTGTAGTTCATGGGGATGGTGAGCATGTGGTGCAGTCCGAAGGGCAGCAGCAGGCGCTCCAGCGTGCCGTAGACGAAGGGAGCCAGCACGGGGGAGGCCTCCGCCGAGGTGGCGATCCATACGCCGAAGGCATTGATGCCCGCCTGGATCAGCGGCCACACCACCGCCAGCCCCAGGGAGATGACCACCGACCACAGGATGACCATCAGCGGCACGAAGCGCTTTCCACCAAAGAAGGCCAGCGCCTGGGGCAGGCGGCGGAAGCTGTAGAACCGGTTGTAGATCGCGCCGCCCGCAAAGCCCGCGATCACGCCGACGAACACGCCCATGTTCAGCGCCGGACGGCCCAGCACCTCGGTGAAGTAACCGCCCACGGCCAGCTCCTGCCCGAACAGGCTGCGCACCACTGCGCCCTCCGCCGCCAGCATATCGCCGGTGACGCCAAAGACCGCGCCGGTGATGGCGTTGATGAGCACGAAGGCCAGCACGCCTGCGAAGGCGCCGCCTGCGCGATCCTTCGCCCAGCTGCCGCCAATGGCCGCGGCAAAGAGCAGGTGCAGGTTGCCGATCACGGCCCAGCCGATCTGCTCCATCACGCTGCCGACAGCCTGGAGGAAGGCCATGTCCGCCATCTGGATCAGCTTGCCCAGGGAGAGCACCAGACCGGCGGCTGGCATCACGGCGATGACGGTCATCAGCGATTTGCCCAACTGCTGCAGAAAGTCAAAGCTGACGGCAGGCCTGGCAGCTCTGGGGGCGCGCAGGGTCAGGAGCGCATCGGCGCCGGCCCTCACGCTGCCGCTGCCAGGGGAGAAGGTCAGGTTTTCCGTGCTGCCGGTGAGGACGACGGGGGTGAGCGTCTCCAGCCCCCGGGCGCGCAGCAGCTCCAGGTCGATTTCCGCCACCAGGTCTCCCGCCCGGACACGGTCGCCCGGCTGCACATGGAGCCGGAAGCCCTCTCCGCCCAGCTGCACCGTGTCCAGGCCGACGTGCACCAGCACCTCCAGCCCGTCATCGGTGGTGAAGCCGATGGCGTGGCGGGTCTCGGCGATGGTGGCGATCACCCCATCGACGGGGCTGAGGAGTCTGCCGTCCGTGGGGCGGATGGCAGCGCCGTCCCCCAGAATGCGCCGGGAGAAAACCTCGTCCGGCACGTCCGAAAGAGGAATGACCTCGCCGCTCAGGGGCGCAAGGATGCGATGCAGCTTTTTCATGGGGGATCCCCTCGCTTTTCATGCAGAATGGAGCGGAATGCAGTCCGCCGCATTCAGTATGCCCGGGAATGGAGGGGGTCAATCCGGGTCAATGACCTCTGCTGCAATGAAAAACCTCCCGGCCGCAGGTGTGGCCAGGAGGCGATGGGCGAAAATCAGGGGGCGTGCGGCGGAGTGAACAGCGCCATATAGGCTCGCAGCGCCGCCATGTCCCGCGCCTGCAGGAATTTCCCCTGGGGACGCTGGAAAATGGGGGACGACACGGCCTGCCACAGCTCCTCCAGCGTCATCCAGGCGGCGGTGACTCCGTGGGCGGCCTCGGCCTGAGTCAGGTGAGGCTGGAGGGTCGCGTCCTGCGTGGCGCAGATAAAGTAGTAGGACAGCTGCGTGTAGTCCGCGTGGGCCCGGTTCTCCTCCACATAGCCCAGGGGCGCGGCGGAAAGGATGCGGCAGCCGGTCTCCTCGAAGACCTCCCGGTGCAGCGCGGCCAGGATGGATTCTCCGGCCTCCACGCCGCCGCCGGGCAGCATGTGGATGTCGAAGCCTTCGGAGTGGGTCACGGCAAAGCGGCCGTCGGGGCCCCGCAGGATGGCCCGGGCGGTCAGCCGGGGCGCGGCATGGGAGAGGCCTTCCCGGCCCAGCAGCTCCAGGTCAGTCAGCCGGGCGATGCGCTCCATGGGCACGTCCTCCCGCAGGCGGGTGTAGTACACAATGTCCATGCCGGGCGTGGCGGTGGGAACCGTCTGGGTGCGGCGGAAGCAGAGGCTCCCGTACAGGCGGCAGGTGTGGCGCTCCTGCAAAACGGCGGACAGCCGCCACAGGGTTGCCTCCGGATACAGAGCGAAGGCCTGCAGCAGCGCCTGACGGGCAATGCCCTGCCCCTGATGCTCCGGCAGCACGAACAGCGGGCTGACCCGGCAGCAGGGGAGTCCCTCTTCCGTGCGCTCCCGTGCAATGCGCAGTCCGCCTACGGGCTCGCTTCCCCGGCAGATCAGGTACCAGTCCGTGTCGGCGCTGGCCAGCTGGCGCTTGATCTTGCCCAGCAGCTCGACGGCGGGGGAGGTCGCGGCATCGTGATAGCGCTCGTACAGCGGCCAGAAGGCGTCGTGCTTCATGCGGTGAAGGGCTTCTGCATCGGTCAGGGCGGCGCGGCGGAGGTGGACGGCAGGGGCAGATGCAGGGCTCAGGCGGAGGACTTGCATGGGGTCATCCTTTCTGGGGCCGACGCCCTCAGTCAGCCTTCTTTTCGGACGCGGGCGGGGCCAGGTGTACATCCAGCTGCTCGTGGGGAACGGAGATGCCGTGATCGTTCAGCGCGTCCATCACCGCGCGGATGAGGTCGAAGCGGATGGGCCAGTATTCGCCGTTGGGCACCCACACGCGTACGGTGTAGGTCAGCGCGTCGCCAGCCACGTCGGTCACGCGGGCGAAGGGGGCAGGCTCGGGGCGGACGCGGGGTTCGGCGGCCACCACGGCGGCCAGGATCGCCTCCACCTCGGCGATGGGGTGGGCGTGGGAGATGCGGAAGGGCAGATCCAGGCGGCGCGCGTCGGTGATGGTCAGGTTCTTCACCACGGAGTTCATCAATGTGCCGTTGGGGATGGTGACCTCGATGCCGTCGTAGGTGTGCAGGATGGAGTACACGACGGAGATCTGCTTCACCGTGCCCTCCACGTTCAGGTCGGGGCAGGAAATGTAATCGCCTATGCGGAAGGGCTTGAAGATCAGCAGCATCAATCCGCCTGCGACGTTGGAGAGCGACCCCTGCATTGCCAGGCCGATGGCGGCAAGGCCCGAGGCCAGCGCAGCGATGAAGGAGGCGGTGGGCACGCCC
>JBGVOA010000220.1:0-6253 GCA_045126095.1 Christensenellales bacterium
CAGCTTCTCCTGCACGGGGGCGGAAAGAAGCCTGTCCACATCCCGGCCGGCGGAAATGGCGTAGGATTCCTCGCCCACGCACATCAGGAGCAGCATTTCGTCGTTATCCAGGCTCCACAGGTCAAAGAGGGCGTCCGCGTAGGCCTGCACCTCCTGCGTATCCAGGAAGTCCACCGTCACCAGGCAGATCTGCGGCACATCGGCCTTGTCCAGGCGCTTGTCCAGGGTGCGCAGATCCTCCAGCACCCCGGCGGACAGCACGGCGGCCGCGTCCGTCGCAACGCCGCCCTTTTCCGGATAGCGGGGCTCAGCGGAGGCGGGCAGCGCCAGAAGCAGAACGGCCAGGAGGCAAAGAATACGTTTGAACATGATCGCTTTGCCTCCTTTCACTCAGCCTCGGGCAAGGGCAGGGGATTCACGCCCATCAGCACCGCCAGGCGGCCCAGCAGGGAGTCCTCCAGGCGCTGGTTGAAGTCCTCCGCCAGGAGCGTGTAGCTGTGGCGGACGCTGTCACGGGGGCTCAGGGCGGCGGTCAGCATGGAGATGTAGGTCTGATCGCGCTGGCTGGCCTGCACGGTGGACAGCGTGGGCAGGGAGTCCGCCAGACGCAATGCAGCGTTGGTGACGTCATCGTCCACAGAAAGCAGAAGCGCCATGTCCTCCGTGCCGGAGAGCAGGGTGCGGGAGCCCTCCTGCAACGCCGCGAGATCGCCGTCGTCCGCCGGGAGATGGCGGGCGGCCACCACGGCCAGGTTGGCGGCGTCATAGCCGCGGTGCTGAAGGCGCGTGTGCATCTCGCCCTCCTTTGTGAAGGCGTGGAGGATGTCCGCCCGCTCGCTGCTCCAGCCGCGGACGGAGCCGATGCACAGCGCCGCCAGCACCAGCACGGCGCACAGAAGGATGCTCAGGAGAGTATTGCCGTTGGGCTTCATGGGTACAGTGTCGCCTCCGTAAAATGCGGATGATCAGGGCTTATGAGAAACCGGAGGGGCAGCAAGGCGCTGCGCCCTCCGGCTGAGGGACGTTTATCAGGAGCCGCTGACCTGCAGCAGCTTGGCGCGCAGCTCGGCCTCCATATTCTGCAGCTCGGCCTCGGCGGCGGCGCGCTTCTGGCGGCCGTCGCGCTGGATGTTGATGACCTCGTTGATCGTGTCGATCAGGGACTTGTTGGTGCTCACCAGCGTCTCGATATCGATGATGCCGCGCTCGGCTTCGCGGGCGGTCTCGATGGTGCCGATCTTGAGCTTTTCCGCATTGGACTTGAGCAGCTCGTTGGTCAGGTCGGTCACGGCGCGCTGGGCGTTCAGCGCCTGCTGGGCGTTGTGCATGCCCAGGGCCAGCACCATCTGGCTGGTCCACAGGGGCAGGGTGTTGGCGATGGTGGACTGGATGCGCTCGATCAGCAGCTGATCATTGTTCTGCAGCAGGCGGATCTGCGGCGCGGTCTGGATGGACACCTGACGGGTCAGGAGCAGATCGTGCAGCTTGCGCTCGAAGCGGTTGCACTGCTCGGCCAGGTCGTTGGCGGCCTGCGCGTCCATGGCGTCGCCGGTGGAGGCGGCCTTCTCGTAGGCGGCGCGCAGCTCGGTCTCGCGCACATGCTTGAGCTGCTCCTGGCCGGCGATGATGTACAGCGTCAGCTGACGGCTGTAGGCCAGGTTGCGCTCGTACATGCGGTCGAACATCTTCACGTCCTCCTGCAGCTGGGCCTGGTGGTTCAGCAGCTGGGCCTTGATGCTTTCCACATTGACGGACACGGTGCTGTAGCGGGCTTTCATGCGCTCGATGCGGTCACCGGCCTTGGAGAAGAGCTTCATGATGCCCTTGGGCTCCTGCGCGTCGGTCTCAAAGCCCTTGAGCTCCACCACCAGATCGCTGAGCATCTGGCCGACCTCGCCCGTATCCTGGGTGCGCACGGCCTCCAGCGCCTGGGTGGAGAACTCGCCCAGGGACTTCTGCGCGTCTGCACCGTAGAGGGTCACATGATCGGTGTGGGTGATGTCCAGCTTCTGCTTGAAGGCGTCGATGGCGGCGCGCTCGGCGGGGGTGAGGGTATCCACAGCGTCAATGATCTTCGTTTCGGGGATCTGGGGCTGGGCGGGGACGGGCTCGGCAGCGGGGGCTGCGGCGGGGATGCTCGCGCCCAGGTTCAGGCCCATCTCCGGGGCAGCGGGCTGCTGCAGGCTCTGGGTGGGCTGGGCAGGGGCGGGCTCAGCGGCGGGGGTCATCAGCGGCATCAGGGGCATGTTCTGCTCAGACATGGGAAAACCTCCTCATAATGTGTATCGTCTTGTAAGAGCGCGGGGCTCAGAGCATCAGGGTGGAGCGGTCGTCCTTTTCGGGCTCCTTGTCATCCAGCAGGCCGGGGACGTAGAGCACCGGCGCGCCCTGACTGAGCTGGGCAGCAGAGGCCGTGGGCGCGCTGACGGGCAGCGTGGGGGCGGCCTGGGCAGGGGCGGCAGCGGGGGTTCCCATCGCCGCGGTGGGGGCGGGGGTCTTCTGCACCGGAGCTGCCTGGGGAGCGGGCGCGGTCTGCCGGGCGACGGGCTGCACGGGCGCGGTCCTGGGCTGCGCGGCCTTTACAGGCGTGCCCAGCTGCTGGGCAACGGGAAGGGTGGCGGCGGCTTCGGCGGCTGCCTGGGCCAGCTCCGAGGTCCTCTCGTCCACGATCAGACCGCTGGCCTGCAGGTTGTTGAATAGCACATCCATCTTGATGCGCGTTGCGTCCAGGTCCACCTGCACCATCTTCTTCTTGAGGTTGCGGGTGGCCAGGATCAGCTGCTCCATGGTCTTGATGAGGTCAGCGCGGGTGGCGGCAGCGTCCATGTAGGAGGCGCCCTGGCTCTTGGCGGAGCGGTAGGAGCGCAGGAGCGTGAGCAGCGTGGGCATGTAGTAGCTGTTCAGCTCCGTCAGGCGGGGGGCCTTGCCGTTGTCCGCCAGCACCTGGTTGAGCAGCTCGCGATAGGCGCTGTGCAGCTCCGTCAGGCGGCGGGTGAAGTCGTATTCGTTGATGGCCAGGCGTTCCTTTTGAAGGGCGTCCAGGTTCTCCAGGCCCTTGAGGACGACCTGGCGGGCCAGCTCGTCCGGCACCCTGTCGGCGATCACACCGGCGGAGCTGCTGGGGGCCTCCAGCCCCTTCATGGGCTTGGTGGCGATCCGGACGATGGTGGAGACCAGCAGGGAGAGGAGTCCGCCGACGAGGAGGCTGGAGAAGTCCTGCAGCCCGAAGGTGGACGCATAAAGCAGCAGCGTTACCCCAAAGGCGGCGAGGCCGTTGCGCTTGCTGTTGTCCTTCTTCGCCTTTTTGATCACGGGATTCTTGGCCATGTATGATACGGCTCCTTTTTCTGTGAAAATCATTACAGCATCATCATACACCATTTTCGATGCGTGACGCAAGGGGAATTCGCGCCAAAGATACGTTTGGCTGCCTGAAAGCAGCATGGGCGGCGCGCTGGGATACATTATACCACACAAAAGCGAGGGGCGGAAGGGCTGCAATATGAGAATTTGATGAAAGTTGGCTGAGGTCTATCGGCGTGCGGCGGCGCATAACATGTCCCAGACACTGTTGCAGGAGGGATTTGCGGATGGAATTGCAGCTGATCAGGGAGGCATTGCGGCTGGAGCAGCCTCTGGGCACGGGGCGGGCCACGGCCATGGTGACGGGCGAGGTGACGCTGCCCGGCGGGCTCCGGGAGGAAACGCGGGTGCTGGCGGTGCATGCGACGGCTTCGGCGGACAGCGCGGAGGCTGCCACCGGTCGGGTGGATGTGCGGGGGCGGGTTGCCTTCTGCGTGCTGTACACCCAGGGGGATCCCACCCAGGTCAAGTCGGTGGAGGCCACGGCGGACTTCCTTCACCCGTGCGAAATGCGTGGCGCGCAGCCCCGTGCCGAGGTGCAGGCCTTCGTGCAGGCCGGTCGGGCGGAGGCGCGGGCCACGGGCGGCCGCATGAGCCTGCGTGCGGAGGTGGATATCGGCGTCAGCGCCGCGTCGCTCAGCCCCGTGGAGGCTGTCACGGCGGTGGAGGGCGCGGACGATGTGCAGGTGCTGGCCCGTCCGCAGACGATCCGTCGCACGGTGGCCCTGGGCAGCGGCGAAAAGCTCCTGCGGGAGGAGCTGCCCCTGCCGGAGGGGCTGCAGATCACCCAGACCCTGGGGGCGGATGCATATGCCGTGGTGGAGGCGATCACCGGCGGAGTGGGGCGGGTCGGCCTGAGCGGCCAGGTGCTGCTGGAGGCGGCGCACGCCTCCCGGCTGCCCGGAAGGCCTGTGACGGTGACCCGCCACGCCATCCCTTTCACCCAGAGCGTGGAGCTTTCGGGCGAGGAAGGCGAAACTCTTGACGGAAGCGCTGTGGTGAAGGATGTGGCCGTGGCGCTCCAGGAGGATGAATCCGGCCAGCAGACGCTGCGCGCTGAGGTGCTGCTGGGACTGGAGGGCCGCGCGGAGGCGGAGGAGACCCTCTCCGTCCTCCAGGACGCCTACACCACCGATGGCGACGAGGTGCGCCTGACGGGGGAGACCATCCTGTGCCGCACGGGCGGGAAGGCGGTTTCCGCGGCGGAGTCAGCCCGGGTGACGCTGCGGCTGCCTCCCAGCGCGCCGCCGGTGCGGCAGGTGCTGGCGGCCTTCGCCCGTCCGCAGGAGACGCAGCGGGAGACCCAGGAGGGCCGCACGACCCTCTCCGGCACGATGGACGCGACGCTCCTCTACATGACCGACGGCTCCGATGCGCCCGCCAGCGTCCGCCTGAGCGAGCCCTTCCGCGTGACCTTCGCCCAGGAGACGGCAGTGGAGGACTTCATCGCCCTGGCCGCCACGGATACCGAGGCCGTACCCGTCACCTCCGACCGCGTGGAGCTGCGGTGCATCCTGCGCATGCAGGCCCGCACGCAGCAGGCAGCGCCGCTCCGCCTGGTGACGGGCGGCGAGACCGTGCCTGCAGCCCCCGTCACGGAGGATATGGTGCTCTGCTTTGCCCAGCCCGGCGAAGGCCTGTGGGATATCGCGCGGCGCTACCGCACGCCGGTGTCCGCCGTGGAGGCGCTGAACCCCGGCCTCCGGGGCGATGTGCAGCCGGGCCAGGGCGTGGTGGTCTGGCGGCGCTGCGGCGCGGGCTGCCTGTAAGCGAAAAGGCCGGGGGACCATGTCGTCTCCCGGCCTTGTGTTATATGCTGTATACGAGCCTGACCACGGGGCGCAGGCTGCCCTGGTACATCGCTTCGCCCTCAAACACGCGCGTGAAGCTGCATTTCTCCAGCACGCGGATAGAGGCGGCGTTCTCCGCATTGCACACGCCAAAGACCTGGCGAAGGCCAAGCCTGTCCATGATGAACGGCAAAAAGGCCCGCAGCGCCTCGGTGGCGTAGCCCTGGCCCGTGCAGGCCCTGACCGTGTGGTAGCCCACCTCCCAGCCATCCGCCAGGGGGATGAGCTGCACGTAGCCCGCGTAGGTTCCGTCCGCCAGCAGGTAGGGGTGGACGAAGGGGCCCTCAGTGCCCTCATAGCAGTCGATCAGGTCGGCAATGACCTCCGCTGCGATTTCCTCCGTGGGGAAGACCTCGTCCGGCAGGAAACGGCGCACGTCCTCGTCCAGGGAGCCCAGGTGGACGTCGCGGGCCATGTCAGGCGTGAAATCCGTGATGGTGAGGCGTTCGGTTTTAATCAGCATCGTGGATCACCAGGCTTTCCATGCAGGTTTCGCAGAGGAATACGCGCTCCCAGCGGCGCTGGAGGGCGTCACGGGCGGCTTCGGCGGCGGACACGCTCTCAAACGCGCCGATGACCGCCGAGCCGCTGCCGGTCATCTGGGCGGCGAAGGCTCCATGCTGCCGCAGGGCTTCGACGGCCTCGGCGATGGCGGGGCGGCGCTGACAGCTCACGGGCTGCATCACGTTGCCCAGGGCGGCGGCCAGGGCAGCGGCGTCGCCGGAAGCAAGAGCGGCGGCTGCGGCGTCGTTATCGGGGCGGGGGAGGTCGTCAGCGGCGTGGTAGGCGGTGAAGATCTCCTTGGTGGACAGGCCCTCGCAGGGCTGCACCACCACCAGGGGATAGCATCTGCCGCAGGGGAGATCCTCCATGCGCTCGCCGATGCCGGTGGTGCGGGTCAGTCCGCCGCGGAGGCAGAAGGGTACGTCCGCGCCCAGGGTGAGTCCGATGGCCTCCAGCTCCGCCTGGGTGAGCCCGGTGTCCCAGAGGCGGTTCAGGCCTGCCAGCACTGCCGCTGCATCCGCGCTGCCGCCGCCCAT
>JBGVOA010000221.1:0-9697 GCA_045126095.1 Christensenellales bacterium
GCAGCGGCACAGCGCATCGGTGTTATCGCTCGTCCACGTTTGAGGCATGTAATGCAGCATACCCATATCGAAGCGTCCGCCGCCGGAGGAGCAGCTCTCGAAGAGAACCTCCGGGAAGTCATTGACCAGCTTCTCCAGCACGCGGTACAGGCCCAGCATGTAGCGGTGGGGCAGTTCCTTCTGCTGATCGGCAGGCAGCAGTGCCGAGCCGATGTTGGAGAAGTTGCGGTTCATGTCCCACTTGACGTAGTCGATGCCGTCCTCCCGCAGGTGGGAGGCCACGCACTCGTACACATAATCCTGCACGTCCGCGCGGGAGAGGTCCAGGGTCAGCTGCTGACGCTGCTGGATGGGTTCGCGGCCCGCGATGTGGATGGCCCAGTCGGGGTGCTTCTCGTACAGGTCGGACTTGGGCGAGATCATCTCCGGCTCAAACCACAGGCCGAACTTCAGGCCCATCGCATGCACCTGATCGGTCAGGTGCTTCATGCCCATGGGCAGCTTGTTGGTATCAACGTACCAGTCGCCCAGGGAGGTGTGGTCATCATCGCGGTGACCGAACCAGCCGTCATCCAGCACGAAGAGCTCCACGCCCACGTCCGCCGCAGTGCGGGCGATTTTGAGCAGCTTCTCCTCGTTGAAGTTGAAGTAGGTGGCCTCCCAGTTGTTCAGCAGGATCGGCCGGGGGGCCTTCGCATATTTGCCGCGCACCAGGTGCTCGGCGCACACGCGGTGGAACTGGGCGCTCATGCCGCCCAGGCCCTGATCAGAATAAACGGTGACCGCCTCGGGGGTGACGAAGGTCTCGCCGGGCTTCATCGTCCACTGGAAGTCGACGTCGTTGATGCCCAGGAACGCACGGCTGTAGCGGTGGGAATCCACATGCACCTGCGCGGTGAAGTTGCCGGAGTACACCAGCGCCGCGCCGATGGCCTCGCCGCGCTCCTCGGTGGTTTCGGGGCGGGCCAGGAAGAGCATGTTGGAGGCATGCAGGGAGGTCGCGCCCTTGAGGGAGGACACGCCCTGCTCGCCCATCGTCAGGGGACGGCGGATCAACTCGCGCTCGCGGCTCCACGCGCCGGAGAGGGTGATCAGGTCATAGCGGCTGTCGGGCAGCTCCAGGCACAGGCTGTACGCGCGCTCGATCACCAGGTCCGCATCGGACACATTGCGGAAAGTCACGCTGCGCACCACACCGGCCACGTCGTCAAAGAGGGAGTAGCTCAGCGTCGCCTCCAGGCCGATCAGCTCGTCCTTCATATGAAGGAGCAGGGTCTTGGCGTTCTCGCCGAAGGTGGCAGGCAGACCGGGCAGACCGGGCTTGCCGTCCACAACCTCGGCGCCCACCACGCGCAGATCCACGCTGCGGGTGCCGTCCTTCTGCCGGACGCTCACCGCGCCCTCGCGCAGGTCGCCCAGGCCATGGGCAGGGTACTCGTGGGGCACATGATCCAGCGAGCAGCCCTGCATGGAGAAGCGGCCGTCCGCAGGCAGGTCATAATGGCGCAGGAGGCTGGCGGGATTCAGGCCATTGACGCGCTTGCCAAAGTACATATGCGCGGGAATGCCGCCCTCCAGGATGCCTATCACATAGGAAATGTGGTCGTTGCGCAGGTGCAGGAGCTTATCGTTGATGATGATTTCCGTCATGGCGATATCCTCCGAATAGGTTGGTTATGTCTCAGCCCTTCTTGATCATCCGCAGGCACATGCGCCTCGGATTGTGTGCCGAAGAGTCCAGAGGCGATCGGAAAGCCTCTGGTCGCCTCCGCAGAGGCGAAGCCTCCTTCGCGCCGCTTATGCGCGCTCAATCATCCGCAGGCACATGCGGCCATTGTGGTAGGGGCACTTCCACTCCTCCACAATGGGCTTCTTGGTGGGGGTGCCGTCCTCCTCGGTGGACCAGTACCACTCGCTGCCCTCGCGGGGATCGACGATCACATCCTGAACGTAGCGCCACTGCTTTGCCACGCGCTGCATCCACGCATCATCGCCGGTCAGGTCGAAGGCATTGGCGAAGCCCAGCACGGTCTCCGCCTGCACCCACCACACGCGGGTGTGCTCCACCTCGCCCTCGACAATCTCGTTTTCCATGCCGTGGTCGGTGAAGGCGCGCTCGCAGGTGGCCTCCGCCAGGGTCAGGCACATGGCGCGGTAGGGGGCGCGCTCGTCTTCGGGGATGAGCGCCTCCACCGCGTCCCACATCAGCCAGCTGGCCTCGATGTCGTGGCCGTAGCTCTGCATGTCCAGCAGGCTCCGGTAATCCTTGTCGTAGAAGACCTCCAGGCGGCGCTCCGGCTCGTTGTACATCACCTTCAGGAAGCGCTGCAGGCAGGTCTCGCCCGCCTTGCGCACGCGCTCATCCGGCACCGCGCGGTAGAACTCCGCATAAGCCTCCAGCACATGGAGGAGGGTGTTCATCGTGCGCTGGGCGACTTCGCCGCGCTCCATCAGCTTGGGGTTGTCGGAGAGCTTCTCATTGCCCACGGGGGTGTAGTCCGGCTCGAAGGCCTCGCCATAGCCGCCCTCGTCGGAGCAATTCTGCTCAATCACATCAAAGAGGCGGAAGGCGCGCTCCTTTGCCAGCGCATAGAGGGAATCCTCCTCCCCCACCGCGCGCATGTAGGCCGCAAGGCCGTAGATCGCAAAGGCCTGGCAGTAGGTGTGCTTGGTCTTATCCAGGGGCTCGCCCTCCGCCGTCACAGACCAGTACACGCCGCCGCGCTGCTTGTCCTCAAAGCGCTCCATGAACGCCAGCGCATGCCGGGCATAGGTCAGGTAGCCCTCGTCCCCCAGCACGCGGGCTGCCGTGGCAAAGGTCCACAGCACGCGGCTGTTGAGAATGCAGCCCTTGTGACTGTCCTTGATCACATTGAGGTCCTTGTCCACATAGCCGTACCAGCCGCCGCGCTCCCAGTCGGTCAGGTTCTGCCAGAAGGGCAGGATCTTCTCCGTCAGGTGCTTCTTCATTTCCATCGTCAGCATCTTGTTTCCTCTCCCGCCTTTGCTTGTTAGTCCATCTGTTAGCCTTCCGCTATTCCCCTTCCGCCATGCTCGTCATCCGGCAGGTGCGTCATTCAGTTAAGTTAACGGTTAGGCTTGCTCACATTATACCCCTCATAACACGTTCTTGTCAAGCACTCCCACGCAATTTCTTCGACATTTCCGGAAGAAATTTGACCGGCAAAGCCATTAACATTTAATTCTTGTTAGCTTTACAACGAATTCTTCCGCGCCTCGCACCAGGGATATGCACAAAAAGTGCGCTTCAAGGCTTGAAAAGGCGTCCACTCTTTCGTTATAATGGAAGAAAGCCGATCCGCGGCCACACCACACCGGGAGAAAACCGCTTATGAAGAAACTCGTTACCCTGCTCATCACCCTTCTGTCCGCGCTGCTGCTGACCAGCGCCGCCGCCCAGGAACCCGCTGACTTCGCCGGGCATTGGCAGCTGCTGCTGATGCAGACGGAGGACAAATTCGCCAGCCCCGCCGACATGAACCTCGACCTGACGCTCCATCTGCGCGAGGATGGCCTGTGCACCATCTCCAGCGGCGGCATAAGCGAAACGCTCCTGTGGGCTGTCACCGAGGATGGCGCGCTCCTCAGCTTCCTCAACGGCACTTCCATTCCGCTGACCCTCTTCGAGGGCGCGCTGATCGCCGAGGTTGGCAGCGTGCAGCTGATCCTCGCGCCTCTCACGGAGGACACAGCTGCCACAGCCGTCGCAGCCCGTCCCCTGAGCGGGCTGTCCTTGTCCGATTTCGAGGGCCGGTGGACCTTCACCCATGCCGAGAGCTCCTTTGACGCTTACCCCGCCGCCGAGCTGGAAACCAGCATCTTCCTTACCATCGCCGACGGCAGCGCCCGCATCGAAACCACCACGCCCTACGGAGCCGATGTGCTGGAAGCCGCCTGCACCCTGCAGGAGGTCAGCCTCCCCGAATGCCCCTTCACCCTGCTCTGGGCCAGCGCCAGAGGCTGCGACAGCATCCCGCTCCTCCGCTATGAGGATGGACTGCTTGTCTGGTACCACTACGATCGCGTCGCCGATTGCGAGTACTTCTACTGCTTCTCCCCCGCCGAATGATTCCTGCCAGACCAGCGGAGCCCCCAACGCACTGTACGTCGGGGGGCTCCGCTGATCCATTTGGGCACGAACAGCAGAAAAACTTGCGCTTCCCGCCGCCATATGATATAGTAGGCAGGTACTTTCATCAAATGCAATCGGAGTGATCCCCATGCCGAATTTTACTCTGGCAGACGGCGTTTTTGAAGCCGCCGCGTCCCAGTTTGCAACGCCCTTTCACCTCTACGACGAAGCCGGACTGCGCCAGCGCGCCCGCGACCTGAACGCAGCCTTTTCCTGGTGCCATGATTTCAAGGAGTACTTCGCCGTCAAGGCCCTGCCCAACCCCGCCATCCTGCGCATCCTCAAGGAGGAGGGCTGCGGCGTGGACTGCTCCAGCGACACGGAGCTGATGCTGGCCGAGGCCGCCGGCTTTTCCGGCGAGGACGTGATGTTCTCCGCCAACGCCATGCCTTACGCTGAGTTCGACCAGGCACGGGCCATGGGCGCTTTCGTCAACCTCGACGATATCACCCACATCGACATCCTGGAAGCCCACGGCGGCATCCCGGAGACGATCTGCTGCCGCTACAATCCCGGCGGCGATTTCCGCATCGGCACGGAGATCATGGGCAACCCCGGCGACGCGAAGTATGGCTTTACCCTGCCCCAGCTGCGGGAGGGCCTGCGGATCCTGAAGGCGAAGGGCGCAAAGCGTTTCGGCCTGCACTCCTTCCTCTCCTCCAACAACACCGACGACGGCTACTACCCGGCCCTGGCGAAGATTCTCTTCACCGTCGGCCGCGACCTGGCCGCCGAAACCGGCCTCGAATTGGCCTTCATCAATCTCTCCGGCGGCGTGGGCATCCCCTATCTGCCCGACGCGGCCGCCACGGACATCTTCGCCGTGGGCGAGGGCGTCCGCAAGGTGTACGAGGAGGTTTTCCCCCAAGGCGGCGTGGCCATCAAGGCCGAGCTGGGCCGCTGGATGACCGGCCCCATCGGCTGGCTCGTCACCCGCGCCATCCACCGCAAGGACACCTACAAGCACTACATCGGCGTGGACGCCTGCTGCGCCAACCTCATGCGCCCGGCCATGTACGGCGCGTACCACCACATCACCGTCTGCGGCAAGGAGCACCTGCCCCACGACCGCATGGTGGACGTGGTCGGCAGCCTGTGTGAGAACAACGACAAGTTCGCCATCGACCGCATGCTGCCCGCCATCGAGAACGGTGACCTGATCGTCATCCACGACACCGGCGCCCACGGCCACGCCATGGGCTACAACTACAACGGCCGCCTGCGCTCGGCGGAGATCCTGCATACCGCCGACGGCGGCTTCCGCATGATCCGCCGCGCCGAGACCGCCCAGGATTACTTCGCCACGCTGGATGTCGATCCGAGCGCAGATAACCTGGGGCTGAACAAGTAAACCACAAAAACGTCCGGTTATAGTGCCGGACATTTTTTCCATTGAAGGCTTGACTGTTCGGTTTTTCCGTGCTATGATGGCTCCATTCTTCGAAAAGGAGGGCGCCCCATGAAGGCTTTTGCTTATACCGTCAACTGCAACGTCTGGCATGCTGTCGTCGTATATTGGCGTACAGGCAGGCTTTCATTGCGGTGCCCTTTTTGACGGGTGAACCCTCCGCATCCGGCGGAGCAGAAGCAGTGCAGGCTTGCCTTATCCGGCATCAGCCTGCACTGCTTTTTTGTATTTCCCGACAAACAGAGAGGAGGACACGTCCATGTGCCAGAACACCAACCCCACCCCCTACCTGCAGGCCTACTACGAAACCCACGACGAAGACGCCCGTCTGCTCAGCCGCACCGGCCAGGTCGAGTACCTGACCACCATGCGCTACATAGAAAAGTACCTGCAGCCCGGCATGCGCATCCTCGAAATTGGTGCGGCCACGGGACGCTACAGCCACACCCTTGCCCGCATGGGCTACAAGGTGGACGCCATCGAGCTGATCCAGCACAACATCGACGTCTTCCGCGAGAAGACCCAGCCCGGCGAGGACGTCACCATCACCCAGGGCAATGCCACCGACCTGTCCGCCTTCCCCGATAACACCTACGACATGACCCTGCTGCTGGGCCCCATGTACCACCTTTTCACGCCGGAGGAGCAGCACCGCGCCCTCGCCGAGGCTCTGCGGGTGACCAATCCCGGTGGCCTCCTCTTCACCGCTTACTGCAACAACGAGGCGACCATCTACAACTTCTGCTTCATGCGCGGTTATTTGATGGATCCCCACTTCTACCCGCTGATCGACAAGGAGACCTTCAAGTGCACCTCCAACCCGGAAGACCGCTTCGTCCTCCACCGTCCGGCGGAGTTTGATGCGCTAATGGCAGACCTCCCCGCCGACCGACTGCACTTCATCGGCACGGACATGATGACCCAGTACATCAGGGACACCATTGAGCAGATGAGCGAGGAGATGTACGAGCACTACCTGCGCTACCACTTCCTCGTCTGCGAGCGGCCGGACATGATCGGCATCACCAACCACTACCTCGACATCTGCCGCAAGCATCCCGGTTGACCGCATTCCCCTTTGACGGCGCAGCCCACGTGTGGTATGATATTCCTATCCCCACCCCAGGAGGTTCCCATGCAGATCATTCATTCCGACCGCGACCTGGCCGTCATCGTCAAGCCTGTCGGCCTCGACTCCGAATCCGCCGTGCCCGCCGCCATCCGCGAGGCGCTGGGCGGCGAGGTGTTCACCGTCCACCGCCTCGACCTGAACGTGGGCGGCGTGATGGTCTACGCCCGCACGAAGCAAGCCGCTGCAGCCCTCTCCCGTCTGATCCAGGAGGGCGCGATGGTGAAGGAGTACGTCGCCCGGGTGAAGGGCGTGCCGGAGGAAAGCGGCGACTGGACGGATCTGCTGTTCAAGGACGCACGGAAGAACAAGGTCTTCGTCGTCAGCCGCGAGCGCGGCGGCGTGAAGAAGGCCCGGCTGGAGTACACCCTCCTGGAAACGGACGGCGAGACGTCCCTGGTGCGCATCCGCCTCCACACCGGCCGCAGCCACCAAATCCGCGTGCAGTTCGCCAGCCGGAAGCACCCGCTGCTGGGCGACCACAAATACGGCGCGCGGGACGAGCATACCGCACCAAAGCTCTTCTCCTGCTGCCTGACCTTCCCGTGGAAGGGTTCACAAATGCGCTTTGAGCAGCTGCCGGACTGGGCCATGCTGTCCGCTGACCGGCTGGAGCGCATCGTCCAAATGGAGGCCGCCTTTGACCGGGCCGCCGCTCAGCCGACGGAAGATGACCTGCGTGTTCTCACCGCCTACATGGACTCCGGCGACTGGCTGCTCGACTATGAGGCCGACGAGCAGGGACGCATCCCGAAGAGCATGAAGCGCGGCGTACTTTCGCAGGACGGGCTGTACGACCTGCTCTGTGGCCATCCCGCAGAGATCTGACCGCCCCCCTGCGTTACCATAATCCAACGCAAAACGGCTCCCCTCCAAACGGAAGGGAGCCGTCACTATTTTATTCCGTTATCACACCGCGCCCTGCGCCAGCATGGCGTCGGCAACCTTCAGGAAGCCCGCGATGTTCGCACCGGCGATCAGGTCGCCCTCGGTGGCGTACTCCTTGGCAGCGTTCCAGCAGGCCTCGTAGATGCCCTTCATGATCTGCTGCAGCTTGGCGTCGACTTCCTCGGCGGTCCAGGAGTAGTGCATGGCGTTCTGGCTCATCTCCAGGCCGGACACGGCGACGCCGCCGGCGTTGACAGCCTTGGAGGGTGCGACGACCACGCCGTTCTCGCGCAGGTACTCCACAGCGTCCAGGGTGGTGGGCATGTTGGAGACCTCGACGTAGTACTTCGTGCCATTGGCAACGATGTTCTTGGCATCCTCCAGGCGGACCTCGTTCTGGGTCGCGCAGGGCATGCAGACGTCAACCTTGACCTCCCAAGGCTTCTTGCCTGCGAAGAAGGGCACGCCGAACTTGTCAGCATAATCCTGCACCTTGTCGCGGCAGGAGGCGCGCATCTCCAGCAGGAAGCCGATCTTCTCGGGGGTGTTGATGCCGTCCTCGTCGTAGATGTAGCCGTCGGGGCCGGAGATGGTGACAACCTTGCCGCCCAGCTCGGTCACCTTCAGCGCCGTGCCCCAGGCCACGTTGCCGAAGCCGGAAACCGCGAAGGTCTTGCCCTTGACCTCCTCGCCGTAGGTCTTGAGCATTTCGGCGGTGTAGTACACAGCGCCAAAGCCGGTGGCCTCGGGACGGATCAGGGAGCCGCCGAAGGGACGGCCCTTGCCGGTCAGCACGCCCGTGAACTCATTGCGCAGGCGCTTGTACTGGCCGAACATGTAGCCCACCTCGCGGGCGCCCACGCCGATATCGCCGGCGGGCACGTCGGTGTCAGCGCCGACATGCTTGCTCAGCTCGGTCATGAAGCTCTGGCAGAAGCGCATCACTTCCATGTCACTCTTGCCCTTGGGATCGAAGTCAGAGCCGCCCTTGCCGCCGCCCATGGGCAGGCCGGTCAGGCTGTTCTTGAGGATCTGCTCCAGGCCCAGGAACTTCAGGATCGACTGGTTGACGGAGGGATGGAAGCGCAGGCCGCCCTTGTAGGGGCCGATGGCGCTGTTGAACTGCACGCGGTAGCCGCGGTTGATCTGCACCTTGCCCTGGTCGTCGATCCACGGCACGCGGAAGGTGATGATGCGCTCGGGCTCCACAAAGCTCTCCAGCAGCGCAACCTTCTCGTACTTCTCCTCGTTGCGGTCGATGACGGGCTTCAGGGTGGTCAGAATCTCGGTGGCAGCCTGGAGGAACTCCGGCTCGTTGGCATAACGGACCTTCAGGTCATTCAGCACGCGCTCAGCATAATTCGCCATATTGCAAAACTCCTTTCGATATCGCCCGGACTCTCCGGGACGCAGGCAGCCTTTCCGCCGCCCTTGCAGCTCTTTCAACAGCGTCTATTTTACCTTCACGCTTGCAGGATTGCAATACCAATCCTGCACTTCCTGTGTATTTCCGTTGGTTTTCCAATGTATTTCATGAAATTTGCAGGATACCCGCCCGTCATCCCGGCAAATCTTTTTTATGCACCGCCGGGGCACGATCTTCCTGTTTTGCACTTGCAGAATCCCCGCTCCTGTGCTATAATGGTTTTTACAGCCGCATATGCGCCCGTAGCTCAGCAGGATAGAGCGTCCGCCTCCTAAGCGGAAGGCCATGCGTTCGAATCCCGTCGGGCGTGCCACGGAACCACGCAGTATTTGATACAATCTGCGTGGTCTTTCTTTTTATTCAAACAGGCCCGGAAGTCTTGAGAAATCAAGGCCTCCGGGCTTTTGCTATTTCAGCAAGGGGGTAAAATTCACGCCGGGCAGGTGCGTTTTACCGCCGTAGGGACGAATTTTCTCGTATTTTGGTTTACCCCCTACCCCTATACGGGAAATAACAATAACACATGAACACATACAAGCAAACATAGACGCTCACTATCACAAACAATCACACGGCAATTACGCAGTAACTGATGCTCGTTGTTTATGGTGCTGTACGGCTAAATATGCTATTGTTTGAGAAGATTAATCTGGACGGATTCCATGATATTCGCACACTTGCTGCACTTGGTTG
>JBGVOA010000222.1:0-3359 GCA_045126095.1 Christensenellales bacterium
TCCCGGTATACCTCGTACAGCTCCTCCGCGCGGTTCCACCGTCGCGTCGCCTCCTGAAAGATCCTCTGCCGGCGCTCATGCTCCGGGTCGCCGCTTTCGCCGCCCACGTCCTCCTTGTACAGCGTCACCGTGCCATCCTGCCGCTTGTGCCAGTAGTAGTGTACATCCCGGATGTCCTCCGGCATGGCCAGCTTGTCCGCCTGGCTTTGCATGGGGTTGTACCACTGCGACACAAAGCGCATCGGCACGACCCGGCTGCCAACATAGCCCTGACGGTCGATCTGTGTCGCAAAGCCCTCCAGCTTGGCGATGATCTGCGCCATGATCTTCCGTCCGGCCGCCTGACGCTTTTTCCACTGCAGGTCGCTGGCAAAGTTGGATGTGCCGATCCGGCCCAGCAGGTACTCCCTGTCCTCCGCGTCCTCGATCTCCTCCAGCGCCGCAAAGTCCTGCAGCGTACCGCCGCGGGCCATAGCCTCCCGTACCTTTCCGGCGTCGTACTTGCTCAGCGCAGCCCTCCGGCGGATGCTGTCCTTCCGCAGGCCCGTCGCCTTGCTGATCGCCGCCTCGTCCATGCCCAGATCCATCATCATCTGCACGCCCTGGGCCTGCTCCACCAGCGTCAAGTCCACGCGCTGCATGTTCTCGGCCATCATCGTGGCCAGCTGGGTGCGGTAGTCCATGTCGCTGACGATGCACGGCAGCTTTTCCAGCCCCGCCGCCCTGGATGCCTCCAGGCGCCGGTTGCCGATCACGACGTAGTAGCCCTCCGCGTCCTCCCGGGGCACGACCGTCAGGTTCTGCATCACGCCGCTTGCCTTGATGCTTGCGATCAGCTCCTTCAGGTCGCCCAGTTCCTTGCGCGGGTTGTCCGGGTGATGCTCCAGCTGCCCGATCGGCAGCATGATCAGGTTATTCATTGTCCTTACCTCCATCAACAGCGTGGTACAGGATGGGCTTCAGCATGTTACGCCCACCTCCTAACAAAATTCTTGCAATCATTCAGCCCCCACCCGGAAAAAGGCCGAGTAATGGAGCGGAATGGATAGATGTTGGCCTGGATGTACATCTTGTCCCCGCGTTCTACTGCGAAGATGTCTACACCATCCCACAGCGACCTATAACGCACGCCGTCATGCGGTGCGTACAGGTCGCACAGCTTCAACGACTTCAGGCGCTTTGCTTGTGTATCAGTCATCGTCATCTCCCCCCAGACATACCATCACCAGCGGAGCCAGCAAAACCATCAGGGCGATCCCCACACATTCCGTCACTCCATCTCCTCCATCTCTCCCGCCAGCATGTCATCCCACTCAATGCGGATGCCATAGCCGCGCACCTCCTTGATCAGCTCCGCGGGGTCGATCATGCCGACCAGTTTCTCTCCGATACCGTCCACAAAGCGCTTGAGCCTGACGCCCCCCCCACCCTGCAAGCTGATGCATCACAGAGCAGGCCGCAGCGATGAATGCAGCGGATCCCCAATGATTCGCGTCCTGCGCCCCCTGGTCATAGAGCCGCTTGTGCACCTCGGCCTCTTTGGCGATGTAAGCATACACGCCCTGGCGGTACCCCTCCTGCCGTCCGGCCTCAAAGGCGGCGTCGTACAGGCGACCTGCCATCACCTGCACCAGCTTGGGCATCTGACTCACCCGATTCGCCCGCAGAAATTCCTGCTTGTCCATCGTATTCCCCCCTGAGATAGTCCTCGATCACGTCGCGGGCCTGTTCCCATCCGCAGCACACCGCGCACGCATATCCCTCACGCATCAGAGCTTCCAGCCATTTCAGCTGATCCGGGCTGACCCGTCCGTATTTCCGGCGTTTGAGCTCGATGTATAGCCCGTGCATTTTACCGCGTGGAACCGGCAAGCAGATGTCCGGCACGCCAGCCTTGACGCCCTCCTCTTTGAGCTTCACCGCCACGCGGATGTCCCTGTCCCTCCGTTGGGGATGGCGTACATCATCGCCAACTCCGGAAAGTTCTCCGCCCACTCAAAGAGCTGCATCTGTTCCCAGTGCTCCGTCGGTACAGTCTCCCGCCTCACGCCACAACACCTCCTGCCCGCTCGCGCTGGTACTCCGCCATCATAGCATCGACCGTGTCCTCCTTGTGGACATATGCGCGCTGCGTGTACTGCTGCTGCTCAAGGCTTTTTACCGGCGCGCCGCGAGGACGGGAGGCTTTATCCTCCGCCGACCACTCCTGCACTTTTGCCCGCCAGTCAACGAGCTTCGCGGCCCCCGTTTTCCACCCGTTTGCTGTGTAGTGGGCCACGAAACGGCGAGCATCTATGTGCAGGCCCTGCGACATAGCATACTGCTCCACATCCTCCACCGAGGGAGGGGTGAAGCGTGCGCGCTTCTCCTCCCCCTTTTGATTCTTGATTCCTGATTCTTGATTCCTGATTCCTGATTCTTGAATAATAGGTGCTTCTGCTGGCTTCTGCTGACCGCTGCTGGCCTCTGCTGAATCCTGCTGGGCTTCTGCTGGCTTCTGCTGACCGCTGCTGGCCTGGCGCGCACGTCCTCCGGCCTGCTTGCTCTGCAGCGATGCCTTGCTCTGGTCAATCATCTGCCGGAAAACAGGCCATATGTACCGCTCATTTCCCGTCAACACAGGCTCGACATCCTGCATCGCATAGGTCAGCATAGCGGTCAGCAGACGCCCACGCTCCGCATCGTCGAAAGGTTCGAGCAGCTCCACCTTGTCGGCGAAGATTTGCAAGTACGCAAGTGCCATGGTCGTGTACCTCCATCATCAGAACGGCAGCTCGTCCGTCTCCACCGTTGTCATCCCCGCCGGAGCCATCTGCGGCTCGCTGTACACGGGCGCACAGCTCTGCGGGCTGTTATCCTTGGGGCTGAGGAACTCCACCTCATTGGCGTTGACCTCCAGGTTGACGCCGGTGCTGCCGTCGTGTTTGGTGTAGGTGCTAAGCGACAGCGGACCAGCAACAAACGCCTTTTTACCTTTGGAAAGGTAGGTTTTGCAGGTTTCGCCCAGCTTGTCCCACGCGCTCACACGGAAGAATTCCGTGCGATCCTGCCCGGCCCGGCGGGAATTAACCGCCAGGCCGAAGCTGCACACCGTGTGGCCGGTATTCGTGCCGCGCACTTCGGGGTCACTCGTCAGATTGCCGATCAGGATGATCTTATTCATCTCTTTCCTCCTGCGCCCACTTAATGGCGCTCTCGATGGTGTGGGTCTTGTGGTTGATGCAGATCGCGTTGTCAGATACGCTGACGGGTTTGATAGTCTGCCATTTCTCAGGCAGGATGACCGTGGCGCTGTCGGTGGCCCTGACCGTGGCGCTGCCGTAGGCCGTGACCGTGGCGCTGCCGTAGGCCGTGACCGT
>JBGVOA010000223.1:0-3330 GCA_045126095.1 Christensenellales bacterium
CCGGTGTCTCACCGGCAAGATGCAAACTCATTCGGAATTACTGTCTCTTTGTTTGCGTTATTCTTGTTCTGTATCGTTTTCAAGGTTCAGTGCTCAGCCGCTTCGGTGTTGCCCTCGCGAGCGAGCTTGTTTATATTATCATCGTTCCGCCGAAATGTCAACACCTTTTCGCAACTTTTTTTGAGTTTTTTCACTTCTTTCTGCATTTGCGAACGTCTAAAACGTTTTCGCATCTCTCATTCCGGTATTTGCCTTCCATTTGCATGTTTGCGCAGGAAAACGTTCGTCATTTTGCAGGCCTTTCTACCTGAACGGGCGCCATTTTTCATCCCCGCATTGAAATCCCGCCCGGAATCTGCTATGATGAGAAGGAGTACCGCACAAATCAGAACGGAAGTGTTGACATGCGCAAGAACGACATCCTCACCCTGACCTGCGAAGCCCTGGGTGCAAACCTGGAGGGCGTGTGCCGCCACGAAGGCATGGCCGTGTTTGTCCCCGGCATGCTGCCCGGTGAGTCCGCCCCCGTGCGTATTATAAAGGTAGAAAAACGTCTGGCATACGGCCGCATGGAGGGTCAGCCTGTGAGTCCCTCCCCTGATCGCCGCACGCCCGATTGCCCCGCTTACCCCCGCTGCGGCGGCTGCTCCGGCCGGCATATGTCCTACGAGGCCACGCTGTCCGCCAAGCGCCAGCAGGTTGAGGATTGCTTCCGCCGGATCGGCAAGCTGGATGTGACCGTCCCACCCGTGCTGGGCATGGACGAGCCCGCCGCCTACCGCAACAAGACCGCCCTGCCCGTCGGCGGACCTGTGGACGCGCCCTGCGTCGGCTTCTTCGCCCCGCGCAGCCACGCCATCATCCCCATCGACCGCTGCCCCAACGCCATGCCCCCGGCGGACGAGATCTGCCGCGCGGTGCTCGACTGGATGAAGTCCCATCGCGTGCCCTCCTATAATGAAGAAACGCACTCCGGCATCCTGCGCCACATCGTCATCCGCGTCAACCGCAAGCACGAGGCCATGGTGACCCTCGCCGTCAACAGCACGTCCATCCCCGCGCCCGCCGCGCTATGGGAGGCGCTGCAGCCCCTGGGAGCGGTCAGCCTCATCCTCAACGAGAACCGCGAGCGCACCAACGTCATCCTGGGGCGCAAATTCCGCACGCTTTACGGCCGCGATACGCTGGAGGACGTACTGTGCGGGCTGACCTTCGACCTATCCCCCGCCGCCTTCTTCCAGGTGAACCCGCAGCAGACCGAGGTGCTGTACCAGACCGCCCTCGACTTTGCCCAGCTGACCCCGGACGACCGCCTCTGCGACGTGTACTGCGGCGCAGGCACCATCAGCCTGATGATGGCCCGTCACTGCCGCGAAGTGCTGGGCATCGAGATCGTTCCCCAGGCGATCGACAACGCAAAAGCCAACGCTGCGCGCAACGGCATTGCCAATGCGGACTTCCGCTGCGGCGCCGCCGAAGACGTGCTGCCCACCCTGGTGAACGAAGGCCTGCGCCCGGACGTGATCGTCATCGACCCGCCCCGCAAGGGCGTAGAACCCGCCGTGATCGACGCCATTGCCAAGGCTGGGCCGAAGCGTGTGGTGTACGTCAGCTGCAACGTGGCCACCCAGGCACGAGACGCAGCCCTGCTGGTGGAAAAGGGCTACCAGCTGGATCAGGTGCAGCCGGTGGATATGTTCTGCTGGACAAGCGGAGTGGAGTGCGTTGCACTATTGTCCAAACTCGATACCCCGCAACATATCGACATTGATCTGGAGCTGGATGAGCTGGACGTCACCAGCGCAGAAACCAAGGCTACTTATCAGGAGATCAAGGACTATGTGCTGGAGCACAGCGGCCTGAAGGTGAGCAGCCTGTACATCGCGCAGGTGAAGCAGAAGCACGGGATCATTGAGCGGGAGTGCTATAACGCGCCCAAGTCGGAGGGCGGCAGGGTGCCGCAGTGTCCGGAGGAGAAGGGCGCAGCTATTGAGGAGGCGCTGAGGCACTTTGGGATGATCCTGCCTTGACACAGAGATATTTCTGAACACCACCAATAAGCAAACTGGTGCACGGCAAAATAACCGTACACCAGTTTATTTATATATCTTCCATTAAACCTTATTTGCAACGCATCTACGAACATAAATCCCGCAGCCCAACATAGCCGTCAACGGTGCTGAAGCGATCAGGCCGAAGGAACCCACCAGCGTATTGAGCAGCTGGGATGCAACGTACTTGAAGTTGATCACATCCATCAGCGCTGTGCCCTGCCCGGCAAAGTACATCAGCATGGACAGGTAGTTGCCGGAGTAGGCCAGCATGAGCGTAGTGGTCATCGTGCCCAGAACGCTGCGGCCTACCACAAGGCCGCTCTTCATCAGTGCAAGACGGCTGATGTCAGGCTTGTGAAAATAGATCTCCTCCAGTGAGACTGCCACATCCATGGAAAGGTCCATCAGCGCGCCAGAGTTGGCGAGGAACATCATGCCGATGTACAAGCTGCGGGTATCAATCATCATGGAGGATTGCGCCAGAAGCGGTACTACATAGGGCAGATCGCCGCCATCCAGCTTCAGCAGATGGGTCAGCAGAATGGCGGACGTACAGGTCACCAGCGTGCCAGCCAGAGAGCCCGCAATGGCAATCGCGCAGCGTTTGGTGAAGCCTGCCACCAGCAGGTCGATGATCACCGTCAGCACCACCACGGTCACGAAGGCCGCTGCGATGGGGTTTACGCCCTGCAGAAGCAGCGGAATCAGCAGTTTCCACACAATGACCGCGCTGGCGACCAGGGATACCAGCGCGCCGCAGCCGATCACGCCGCCGAAGACGATCAGCGCCAGTGCCAGCACAGCAAATATCCACATTTCCGTTTCAGCGCGGTAATGGTCAACCAGCGTCACAGCCAGCTTGCTGCTGCCCTGTTGGAGCATTGCCCAGGCGGTATCACCAGGAACGAAGAGCTTATCCTTATCCAGCGCCGAATTCAGGTAGTTGTAGGACATATGGCGCTCGCCCGCATGTTCGCCTGTCAGGATGGTTACGCGGCAGAGCTGCACGCCGTTGTAGGTAATGCCGATGGCATCCAGCATGGTGTTGTCCACTTCATCAATGCGCACCTGCTCGCGGGGAAAGGCATTGGTCACGTTTGTCTGCGCATCCGGCAGCAGGCACAAAAGCGCGCACAAAATCAGCATCACGCCGCACAAAATCAAACTCTGTCTCCGCTGCTTCTTCATATGGCGTCTCCTTAAGAAGCGGGACGCTCGCATAACGAACGCCCCGCTGATGTTGTTTTGCTTTACTTGGTCAGGCCCATCACTTCCA
>JBGVOA010000224.1:0-2580 GCA_045126095.1 Christensenellales bacterium
GGCATGTCGAAAATCCTGTCCGTCTGCAGATAATGCGCCGGGTCGTCCGTTTCGGATTCGTAGAGACAAAAGGCACAGGCAACGTTGAAAAACATCGAAACGGGCATGTACAGCACGCAGAGGACGACCACCATGACCCGCGTTGCCCTGCGTACCGGCCTGAAGCGGAAGTGATTCACCAGCTTCACCACGGCGATGGCAATGGTCGGTAGATAGACGGGAATACCAAAGATAAGCAGCGATTCGAAAAAGTCACCGTACTGCAGATACCGCATATCGATCTCCGCGGGGATCACAATCAGCAGCAGCGTCAGCGCCACCGGCAGCAGCATCACGAGCCACTCCGGCGTCGCCTTCAGCCAGGAAAGCAGCCGCTCCTTCCAGCTCATCCAGCGGTCCTCCTTCGGGATTTCGGCGGATTGCACCGGCTCGGCCAGCTTCTCCGCCAGCTCCGCCACGGTGTAGGCCTTTTCCGCCTCCAGCCGGGAGAGCGCGTCAAGATTCGCGCCCTCCTGCCGCAGAGTCTCCTCCTTGCGGGCGCGCACCTCCGCCACCACAGCAACGCTCTCCTGCGGGTCGTTGAGGATGCGGCGGATCTCCTCCACCGTGAATCCGAACTTGCGCAGGATGGCCACGTGGTTCAGGGCGGCCACGTCCGCCTCGGTGAAGTCGTAGGCACGGCGGCCCATGTAGTTCTCCGTGTAGGCGGGGGAGACAAGCCCCTCCTCGATGTAGTAGCGGATCGCCCGGTCGGTCAGGCCGGTGGCTTCGCAGACTTGTTTGATCTTCATCAGTCATCCCCTCCTTCCATATCCCAGTCCAGCGAGCGGAAATAGGGGTAATCCGCCCAGACCTCCCCGATCACGTTTCCTGCACCATAGCGGACATGACCTGATGAAGCATCAAAGGCGAACATCATATAGTAACTGCCGCCCGTCCACCTTTCGGCAAAGGGATCATGATCGGCATGGGGCCGCAGCGTCAGATCCATGATCCAGCAGGTATAGCTCCCCTTCTCCACCACATGCCGGACAAAGCATTCATCTTCGTGCTCGCGGAACATGGCGTCCACCCGCTCCACTTCCGGTTGCAGCATCTCCAGCGGAAGCGTCCATGCGGCATAAACCTCATAATCCGCCAGATCCCATCCATCCTTGCTTACACGGGCACGATAGAAATACGATGCATCATCGCTTCGCTCTTTTTGCGGAAACAGCCGATTCAACTTGCCGTCATGCCTCGCTGCCATATAGTCCCACATGCGGTAATAGCGGATGTCCGTGGTAACGGAGTCCCCCAGCATCCCCTTGGCAAAGCCCCAGCTGAAGGGCAGATACAGCAGGCACAGCAGCCAGGCACGCCACTTCCGGCGGAGCCATTGCGGCTTCATCCAAGCCACCAGCAGCACCGCCGTGGGGAGCATGGTCAGCAGAATGCACACCGCATTCCCGGCCCCGAAAACCGCATAGCGATGATTCGCCCAGAACCACGTCAGCCAGTACAGCAGGAACCCAAGCGGAGCCAGCATAACCGCTGCATACAACACCGCCTTGATGAGCGCCCCGCAGATCTCATATGCATCCGGACGGTACTTTTCCGGCGGCAGCTTCGCACGCGCTGCCGCATCGCCCAGCGCTTCCACCAGCTGGGGCACGGTGTAGTCCGTCAGCTTTCCCAGCCGTTCCAGGAGCGCGAGCGTTTCCTGCTCTTCCCCCGCAGCGGCCTGCTTGCGCTCCCGCACCTGCGCAAGAACGCGTTGACTCTGCGAGGGCGTGTGCTGCACCGTCCGGATTTCCTCCACCGCAAACCCGAACTTGCGCAGGGTGGCGACGTGGTTCAGTGCGGCCACGTCCTCCTCGGTGAAGTCATAGGCACGGCGGCCCATGTAGTTCTCCGTGTAGGTGGGGGAGACAAGCCCCTCCTCGATGTAGTAGCGGATCGCCCGGTCAGTCAGGCCGGTCAGTTCGCAGACATGTTTGATCTTCATGGTTGTCCTCCTGTGCGGGGCAAACTCCCTCAGTCAGCCGCAGAGTCTTCAACCCTCGCGGCTGCCCGCTTCCTCGGGGTGGGAGCCTTTGGGGCCCCGTTTTGCCGCCATTGTACGCTTTGACGCGGCGTGGAAGTCAAGGGCTTTGCAGAAAAAAAGCAAAAATCGGGCACAGAACTCGCCTGTGCCCGAAGTTTTCCGGATTAATCGATCATCGCCCGGATCCTGGCCCAGGCTTCGTCCACCGTCTTCTGATGCTTGGTGGCGTAGGGGCCGATGGCAGTCACCTGCGCCTGGGTGCGCGGGAAGTGGATGCAGGTGTGGCCGGGGAAGTCGTTGTCGGTGATGTGCTGCACCTCGTGGGGCATGGAGTGGGTGGTGGCCAGGCGGATGGTGCCGTCGGCGAAGATGACCCACACGGGCTTGGGCGTCCAGGTGTTGCCGCCGAAGGCCTGCTCCATCTTGGCGGTGTCCGCTGCGGTGAGGGGCTCCGCCTCGGCATGCTTGCCGTAGGAGAACATGTGCACCTGCCAGCTGATGCCGCTCGCGTAATCGTAGACCGTTGCGTAGGGGTACTTGCGGCAGGCGTTGCG
>JBGVOA010000225.1:0-3514 GCA_045126095.1 Christensenellales bacterium
CGGCGAAAGCGGCGCAAAGCCGCTGGGTGAATCGACCGGCGATTCCCCCAGCCCCCCGCGCCATCCTTGTCACTTGGTCGCGCGGCTGCGACCCGGGGCGGCTCGGGTTGCAGCGGATTGCCTGAATTTCCGCTTTCAGCGGAAGCAATCCGCTGCAAATTCGCCGCATCGTTCCTTTGTTTGTTGAGCGGCAGCCGCAGTGGCAAGGAGGGAGTGAACGTTCTGTGGCTTTCTGTGAGGGTTTGATTTATTCAGCATCCTTCAGCAGTTCTGTAAAGGAACATTGTAATGCGGCACGAAGGGCAAAGAGCGTTTCAGGGGTCGTACCGCCTGTTCCACGCTCCAATCGGCTGATCTGCGTCACGGATAGTCCGGACAGATGCGCAAGCTGTTTCTGCGTATATCCGCGTGCCCGTCGGATCGTCCGGATGTTCTGTCCGAGAACAGTGAAAAGTATCTTGCTGTTTTTCAAAGCAAAGTCCTCCCATATCGTTGATGATTGGTATCCACAATAACATAAAAAGAAGAATCCATTGCAATGAATAGCTTGCAGTGCAGTATTTTGTGATAATCCCTTTCCATCAAACGCGGATTGTGCTACAATAAAGTAAATCGCAACCCCCATCGCTGCACCTGACATGAAAGGATGAATCTCCATGGAAAAAAAGCGTATTGCGGCCGTCATCGGCCTGATTGGCATGGCCATCTGCATCGTGTGCCTGGTGGTGGCCCCGTTCAATGAGCTGGCGTCCACCATTGGCTTCACCGCATTCCTCGTGGCGGTGACGATCTCCCTGTTCTTCTACTTCCGCAGGGGTGAGGAGCAGGCAGCGCCGCAGGAGGAGGAAAACGCGGAGGACAAGCCGGAATGAGCCGCCGGATGAAGTCTGCCGCGGCGGTGCTGCTGGCGCTGCTCCTCCTGTGCGGCACGGCCCTGGCGCAGGAGCCGGTCTACGGCAGCACGCGGGCCTTTGTCGCCCTGGTCCGGGAGGCGGAAATCCCCTATGAGGCCTTCGGCGTGGATGAGGACGGGGACGACTCCCTGTCCGCTGCGCAGCACGGCCGCAGCGTCATGTGCTTCTTTGGCGAGGATGGCCAGAGCGCCAGCTTCATCGTGTGGTACCTGATCGAGTACGTCCCGGCGGACGAGGATGCGGTCATCCGCGCCTGCAACGGCCTCAATGCGGCGTCCGGCGGCCCCTGCTTCTATGCGGACAGCAGCGACTGCACCGTCACGGCCACGCTGGATGTGACCTTCCCCTGGGATGCAGCGGGCATGGTGAGCTACCGTGCCTTCCGCGCCCTGGCGGACATGCTGCCCCAGGCCCTGGAGGCACTGTCCCCCTATGATGTGACGCAGCCAGCGGCCACGCCTGCCCCGACGGCGGCTCCCACTGCTGCGCCTGTGTCCGCTGCCACGCCCGCCCCCGCGCCCCAGACGGGCAATGCGCCTTCCTCCGTTGTCATCACGGCGCAGTCTGCCCGCGTGCGCACCGGCCCGTCCACCACCAGCCCGTATCTCTGCACGGTGAAAATGGGCGAGGTCTTCCCGGTCATCGGCGTCAGCGGGGATTGGTACATCATCGACTGCGACGGACGCGTTGGCTTTGTCAGCGCGAGTGTTGCAGGGATGCAGTGAGGTGGACGGCGTGAAAAGACTGATATGTATCCTGCTGGCGTTGCTGCTGCTGGGCATGACCGCATGGGCGGAGTCCCCTGAGCAATGGCTGCCTGATCTGCTGACGGAGCACGGCTATGAAGCGGAGCTCCGCGGCCTGACCAAAACGGGCGGCGTGCATGTGGCGGTGAGTCTTCCGCCGGAAGAGGAGCCCTGCATGCTGCACATTTTCACCGATCCGGAGCAGGGAAAGGCCCGGCTGGTGGTGTATGATGTGCACCTGTATGATCTGGAGGCGGAAATGCCCCTGCTGCGCGTGCTCAATGAGATCAACAGCGCCTATATGTACACCCGCTTCTATGCGCTGGACGGCAGCGTGATGTGCGAAATGAACCTGTTCCTCCCCGATGGCGAAGCGGCGGGGTCGATGGTGCTTTCCGCCATTGACCTTGTTTCCGGCATGCTGGAGGAGGTTCGTCCCCTGCTGCAGTGACCTTTCAGCCTCTCCCGCCACTGGGAGGGGCTTTTGCGCACCGCAAAAACGGAAATCCATCGCCGGACGACCCATGGTATGATGCATGCGGAAAGGAGGGAGAGAGATGCAGCGCATCCTGAACCTGATCGAAGAGACGCTGGACGCGGAGGTGTCCCCTGCGGAGCTGGCGGCGGCCTCGGGCTATTCCCACTGGCATTTCCTGCACCTGTTCCGCGAGGCGGTGGGGATGCCCCTGTGCCGCTGGCGGACGAAGCGCCGCCTGGCCCATGCCATCTGGCATGTGAGCTGCGGCTTGGGCATGACCGACGCGGCACTGCGCTGGGGTTTTGGCACCTATTCGGGGTTTTACCGCGCCTTCTGGCGGGAATACGGCTGCACCCCGGCGGAATTCATCCGCACCCATCAGGTGCGCAGGCCCTCCCCTCCCCGACTTGAAGAGGAGGAATACCGCATGCTGAACCGCGATTGCTTCCAGCAGGCCCTGACCCATTGGGGTCTCGACCTGCCCCTGACCCCCGTGACCTACCCCTGCTCGGGCGAGGTGAGCGACCATGCCATGTATGCCGGGGACGACTACGTCCTCAAGGCCTGCCGGGATGAGCGCACCTGCCGCATGACTGCCGCGCTGGCGGAGGCGCTCTGTGCGCGGGGCGTGCCGGCCAGCCGGGCTGTTCCGCTGCCGGATGGCGCGCTGTCCCTGCCGGTGGAGGGCTTCCGGCTGATGCTCTGCCATCGTCTGCCGGGGGAAGCGCTGCGCACGCCGGTGCTGCTCAAGGAGCCCCAGCAGAGCGGAGAGCGCATCGGCCGGACACTGGCCGGGCTGCATCTGGCCCTGGCGGACATGGCGGATGCCTGGGAGGTGGACGACCTCGACCTGTCCGGGCATCTGCTGGAGTGGGCGTATCCCCGGGCGCAGGCTTCCCTGCCGACGGGCTTCCCGGCGGACTTCGCCGCACGTGTCCAGGCCCTGCGCCAGCTGCCCCGCAGCGTCGTCCACCGCGATCCCAATCCGGCCAACCTCATCGACACGCTGCAGGGGGTGGGCTTCATCGACTTTGAGCTCTCCGTGCGTGCCTGCCGCCTGTTTGATCCCTGCTACGCCATCACGGCGGTGCTTTCCGAGTGCTACGGGCGGGACAACCTGCCCTGGCAGAGCACCTGGCCGGTGTTTGCCAGGGCGGTGTTGGCGGGCTACAACGCTGTGGCCCCGCTGACGGAGGCGGAATGGGCTGCAGTCCCCACGCTGCTCATCGGCAATGAGCTGCTGGCCCTGGCGGCCTTTGCGGACAGCAGCAAGTACCGCGAGGTGTTTGAAACCAATCGGCGGATGCTCTCCTGGCTGCTGGAGAACATGCCCGTGTAAAGCAGAATCGCCCATCCCGGATGTGTATGGGATGGGC
>JBGVOA010000226.1:0-7934 GCA_045126095.1 Christensenellales bacterium
CCAGAGCCACGTCCCAGGCGGGATCGAGGCGCTCCAGCCCGCGGTAGATTGCCGGCCAGTCACGCTCGGGGATGCCCAGGCCGCCCAGGCGGAGAAGCTCGTCCAGCTGCTCCGGCAGGGGAGTCGCGTCGTCCGCAAGGAGTTGCAGCAGCGTATCGCGGATGGCCAGCAGGCTCTCTTCTTCCTCGTCGGGCGCCTCGTCTGCACCATCGTCCTCCAGGGTGACGAGACGCATGGGCGTTTCACGGCTGAGGACGATCCGCGCTGCCTCTTCGCAGCACAGGCCGAGGCCGATCTCCGTCCGGTCGGTAAAGAAGCTGCGGAAACGTGGGTGATCGGCGCAGATCTGGCACAGCGCGCCCTCGCCCAGCTCGGTGATGAGGTCGCACAGGCCGGTGGTATTGAGCATCGGGCAGCGCTCGTCCGCACCGAGGCGGAAGCAGGCCGTTTCGCCGCTGTCGTCGATGGCGGCGTTCAGGCGCGCACCGAATTCGCCGGGGACGCGGCGGTATGCCTCACGCCTGTCCGGGTCGACGTCGATCTCCCAGCCGATGCAGCAGCTGTGGCGGCACCTGTCCGCAATGCAGCGGAATTCAGGGTAGGTATCGGGAGCGATCAGCTTCAATCCTCGGCCCTCCCCGGACATGAAGTCCGTCGAGGGCTTCGCTCCGCGATTCCAGCGAATCGCTGTCGCTCGTCAGGCAAAGCCTGACCTCCGACCAGCGCCTCCAGGAGGGACGCGGCAAAGGCGCGCACGGTCGTATCATCAGCCTTCTCCCACAGGCGGAAGGTCATGTGCAGCACGCCGTCCTCCTCCCACAGGAGATTCAGCCGCTGGCAGCGCTCGGTGTTGTCGATCATCTGCACCATCGGGTTGTGGACGGCGGAGGTCTCGCAGTGAGCGCACTGAATCAGCTCGTACCACGCCGGCGTGGTGTACTCCTCCTGCGTGAAGCCGCACAGCAGCGGGCTTTCCGTGTCGATGCACAGGCCCAGGGTGCCGATGGGCACGGGCTTGCCCATGCTCTCGGAGATCGAGCGGAACATGGGGTAGCACCAGAAGTCGCTGGCGTAGGTGGCGGGCAGTTTATCTTCGCTGTCGGGAATCACGATGGCGGGCACGTCGCTGGCCTTTGCCTCGGTGGCCGACTTCACGAAGCGCACCTGCTTGTTGCCCGAAAGGATACCCTTTTGGGAGATTTCAAGCCCCTTATGCTCCGGGAATACCCAGACGGGGTAGGTATTGGGCGTTCCATCCTCCAGCGTCAGGCGGACGGTGAGGCGAACGGGGCGATTCGCGTGTGCCCACACCTGCCCGAAACATACCCCGACGGGCTCGCTCAGGCGACGGCCGGTTTCGCGGACGGGAACGGTCTGTGCGGCCAGCACCGCATCGCCGTCCAGCAGCTCACAGATGACGTGGGTGTGCACCCTGCGCGGGTTACATTCGCTGACGCGGACGTTCAGCCGCAGCTCTTCGCCGTCTGCATACACGAAACGGTCGAGCTCGCCCAGCACCACCGTGGACGCGCAGAACTGCCGCCACTGATCCGGCGTTATCAGCCCCTTGGATTCCATGAAGGCATTCAGCACGCCCACCAGCGCGGTGCCCTGGCCGGTAAAATCCTGCAGGTCCAGCAGCTGGAAGCCGCTCAGTTCGCTGGTGCGCAGGAAGGCTTCGATCTCCCGGCGGTAGCAGTCGATGGCCAGCTGACCGGCGCAGCGGAAGAACCGCTCATGATCCTCCCACAGACCCGCCGCCATCAGCCGCTCGCGGAAGACCTCGAAATTGCGTGCCTTCAGCGGGCCGGTATAGCGGGAGATCTCGTCAAAATCGGGGTAGAATTCGTACTGGCCCACTTCATGGCTGATGACGGGCACCTGGGGCACGAAGGCCTGCGCGTCCTCCGCGTCGACCCACTTCACGCCCGTGCCATACTGGATGGCGATCTTGCCGGCCTTGCCGGTGGCCTCGCCGGGGGTGATCTCCGGGGCGATCATCCTGTCATAGTTGCTGACGGATTCCGGCGCGGTGGTCTGCACGATGCCCTGGGGGGCGTCGCACATGGCATAGCTGCCGCGGATCAGCCGCTCGCCGGAGAGGCGCACGCCCACGAAGACGTCCTCCTCGTCCAGCACATCCGGCACCCACTGGAAGTTGTTCGCGCCGGAGATGTAGAGCTTGTCCGGATCAAAGGCGCGGTACTGGGCCAGCATGCGGTTGAGCTCCTTTTTGCTGCCCCACAGCTCGTTGCCCAGGGACATGAACACGAAGGACGGGTGATGGCCGAATTCGCCCAGCATCCGCAGGCCCTCGCCGAAGAGGAAGGTGTTTTCCGTCGCGTTGTAGCCCTCCTCGCCCGCCTCGTGGATGGTGCCCCAGAAGGGCAGCTCCGGCGACATGACCACGCCCAGCTCATCCGCGGCGATAAAGGCGGCCTCCGGCGGGCAGCAGGTGTGGAAGCGGTAGTGGTTGACGCCGTAGTCCTTCGCCGTTTGCAGCACCCTGCGCCAGGAGGCAATGTCCGTGGGTGCGTAGCCGGTGTCGGGGAAGATCAGGCCGTCGTGCTTGCCGCGCAGGAAGACCTCCCGGCCGTTGCACAGCAAATGGCGGCCATCGCGGGTGAAGTGCCGCAGGCCGAAGGTCGTTTCGTACACATCGCCCTCCACGTCGATGGTGAGGGTGTGCAGGTTCGGCTCGAACTCGTCCCAGAGGGCCTCGTTGCCGGTGAGGGGCAGCACGCCCTCCAGCGCCTGGCCGTTCACGGGAACGAGCTGCTCCATCTGCCCGGGCAGTCCGACGGAGGCAAAGCCGCTGTGCTCGCCCGTCACGCAGGCGCGCAGGCGGAGCGTGCCCGCGGCGATGTCCGGGAACACCTGAATGCCGGTGACGATGCACTTGCCCACCGTCAGGCTGATCTCGCCCGTAATGCCGTTCCAGTTGGACTGCGTGTCCGGGCTGGTGAGGTGGCCGCCGCGGGTGGGATAGTCGGTGTTGTCCACGCGGATGACGAGGGTGTGCGTCCCTGCCGTCAGCCCGTTCAGGAAGTACAGGTGGGGCGCGCAGAGGGAGCAGTGGCTGCCGATCTCCTCGCCGTCCAGCCAGACGGTGGTCTTGCGGGTGCGCTCCAGGCGCAGCAGCACGGCCATGTCCTGCCAGGAACCCGCCTCGAACTCCCGCATGAACCACGCGTAGCCCTCGAACTTGTGGGCGTCGGTGAGGAAGTAGGTCTCCCGGGCGGGATTTTCCGGGCCGAGACCGGCGGCGGAGGTGGTGCCGGGGAGGGACATCACGTCGGGGTATTCAGCGGGCAGCTCCGGCTTCTTCTCCGCGTCCAGATACACGCGCCACAGGCCGGAAAGGTCAAGCTTTTGCATGGTCATGCCTCCGTATTCTCGTCAATGATGCTGATGTATTGCCAGTCCGCACTCCAGCGGCTCAGCGGCGCGGGGCTGCCGGGGACGATGCGCCCCAGAGCAGGTTCCCCGATGGCTTCCGCCGGGGTCAGGGTACACATGCGCACCGCGTCGTGGGGGGCGACGCCGAAAAGGTGGATGAGGTTGTGCAGCGCCCGCCGCATCGTCAGCACCGATCCGGCCAGGGTGCCGTCCGCCAGACGGGCCTCGCCGCCGCGCACGGTGACGGGCTGGCCGCCCAGCTGATACGCGCCGTCGGGCAGCCCGGCGGCTTCCATTGCGTCGGTGATGGCGACGGCCTTGTCCGCCCCCTTGCAGCGCACGAGCAGCCGCACGATATCCCCGTGCAGGTGTACGCCGTCGGCGATGAACTCTGCGTACAGGCGGTCATCCGCCATTGCCGCGCCGGTCAGGCCAGGGGCGCGGTGGTGCAGGGGCGGCTGGGCGTTGAAGGTGTGAGTGACGAGGGTCGCGCCCCAGTCCGCTGCAGCGTGGGCGGTTTCGGCGTCCGCTGCGCTGTGGCCCAGGGACACGGCAATCCCCGCCTGCACAGCCTGCCGGATAAAGGCCTCTGCCCCCGGCAGCTCCGGGGCCAGGGTGATCGTCCGCACGGCGGATATGTCCCCTCCGGTGAGGGCAAGGAAGGTCTGCCAGTCCGGCGGACAGAGCCACTCAGGCCGCTGCGCACCGCATTTTCCCGGGTTCAGGAAGGGAGCCTCCAGGTGGGCCCCGATGACTCGCGCCCCATCGGGCTCCGGTGCATCCATCACCGCGCGGACAGCGGCAATGGCGCGGCGGGTGTCCTCCGGGGAGGCGCTCATGGTCGTGGGCAGGAAGGCCGCCACGCCCTCGCGGTACAGCCCGCGGCTCATGGCGCGCAGGGCGGCCTCGCCGGACATCACGTCGTGCCCGGCAAAGGCGTGGGTGTGCACGTCCACAAAGCCGGGCAGCAGATAGTCCCCTGCCAGGTCGAGCACGGGCTCGTCCGCCGGGGCGGCCAGATCGCTGCCGACCAGGGCGATGTGCCCTGCCGTCAGCCGGACGCACTGCCCGGCGCGGAAGCCGTCCTCTGTGGGGATCGTTGCGTTTCGGATCAGCATGGGCGTCCCTCCCGGCGTTGTTCTCCCCAACATTATAGCCGCAGGGCCGCATTTTTTCAATCACCCGGAGCGAATCGCGGAAATTTCGGGTTTCTGTTCATATTCGGTTGAAAAATCCGTCGTATCCTTTATAATGTATAAGGGTGTATATGCCCCAAGGAGGTCTTTTATGGGATTCTTTACACGGATGCAGATGGCGCTGGCCCGCTTCATGACGGGCCGCAACGGCATGGACAACCTGGCGTACCATGCGCTGTGGGGCAGCGTGATCTCTTCGCTGCTCTCCATTTTCCTGCCGGTGGGCTTCATCAGCACGGTGCTGCTGGTGTACGCGGTCTTCCGCATGCTGAGCCGCAATATTGGCAAGCGCCAGGCGGAAAACGCCCGCTATATTCAGTTTGCCGAGAAGGTCGGCCGGGAGGTGCGGCAGTTCTTCGCCCGCCTGAAGGGCATGAAGACCCACAAGTATTTCCGCTGCCCCTCCTGCCGCAACCGCCTGCGCATGAAGCGCGGCTCGGGCGAGAAGACCATCACTTGCCCGGTCTGCCGCCACCAGTTCACCCAGAAGGCCTGAGCGGGGGCATAGCGAAATGTTTGGTTATGTAAGGCCCGATCTGGCCACCCTGACGGAGGAGGCGAAGGTCCGCTACCGCAGCTTTTACTGCGGGCTGTGCCGCGCGCTGGGTCAGCGCCACGGGCAGCTTTCCCGCCTGACCCTCACCTTCGACCTGACCTACCTGACGATCTTCCTCTCCTCGCTTTACGAGCCGGAGGAAAAGTCCGGCGAGGCCCGCTGCCTGCCCCATCCCGTGAAGCCGCACGAATGGCACGCCACCTCCGTCACCGATTATGCGGCGGACATGACCATCGCCCTGACCTATCACAAGTGCCGGGACGACTGGGCGGACGACCGCAGCCTTCCGGCAAAGGCGATGGAAGCGCTGCTGCGCAGGCACTATGCGGACGTGAAGGCTCGCTGGCCCCGGCAGTGTGCGGCGATCGAAAGCGCGATGGAGGAGCAGTCCGCCATCGAGGCCCGCCGGGACGAAACGCCGGATGCAGCGCCTGCCTGCTTCGGCCGCCTGATGTCCGCCCTCTTCGTGATGGAGGAGGACTTCTGGGCCCCGGCCCTCTCCGCCTTCGGGGACTCCCTGGGCAGGTATATTTACATGCTGGACGCGGTGTGCGACAGCGAAAAGGACGCGAAAAAGGGCGGCTACAACCCCGTCCTGCTGATGGAAAAGCAGCCGGAGGAGATGCGCGGCACCCTCGAAATGCTGCTGGGCAGCGCGGCGGTGGCCTTCGAGCGCCTGCCGCTGGTGCAGGACGAAGCGCTGCTGCGCAACATCCTTTATTCCGGCCTGTGGCAGGGCTATGACGATTGCCTCAGGCGCAGGGCACAGAAGAAAAACAAGCAAGACAAGGAAAGCGAGGTGGACGGCCATGGTGAATAACCCGCACCAGCTGCTGGGCGTATCGGAAAACGCCACGCAGGAGGAGATCAAGCGGGCCTACCGCCGCAAGGCGAAGGAGTGCCATCCCGACCTTCACCCGAACGACCCCAACGCCGCCCGCAAGATGAACGAGCTCAACGAGGCGTACGACATGCTGATGAACCCGGAGAAGTACGCCGGGCGCCGTCAGCAGAGCAACCCCTACAGCGGCGGACAGAGCGGCTATGGCGGTCAGTCCGGCTATGGGCAGAGCAGCTACGGCGGTCAGCAGTCCGGTGGCTATAACCCCTATGGACAGCGCCAGCAGGGCAACCCCTACGGGCAGAGCTACGGCGGCCAGGGCGGCTGGCAGAGCGACTTCGGCGGCTTTGGGTTCGGCTTTGAGGATCTTTTCGGCTTCGGCGGACAGACCTACCAGGCCGCGCCGCCCTCCGAGCAGCCCGGCGACCCCGAGCTGGTGCGCCAGGCCATCCGCGCCATCAACCAGCGGCAATATCAGGCGGCCATCGCCCATCTTCAAAACGTGGTCAGCGCCCAGCGCAACGCCCGCTGGTACTACCTGTCCGGCGTGGCGAACCACGGCGCAGGCAACACCATCCAGGCGGCCGAACACATGACCCGCGCCTGTCAGATGGACCCCAACAACGGCTTGTACCGCAGCCTGCTGAACCAATACCGCGCTGCCGGGCAGACCTACACCACCTACGGCCAGGGCTACAGCCGCGCGGGCTTCAACCCCATGACCCTGTGCTACCTGTGCTGCATGCTGCAGTGGTGCTGCCCCTACGGCGGCGTGATGTGCTGCTGAGACGGCAAATGCAGTCGGATCTGGAATTTCCCGAAAGGAATCTGTATTTATGAGCAAAGTCATCGGCATCGACCTTGGCACCACCAACAGCTGCGTCGCCGTCGTGGAGGGCGGCGTGGCGACCATCATCCCCAATGACAAGGGCGAACGCACCACGCCCTCGGTTGTGGCCTTTACCGACAGCGGCGAGCGCCTGGTGGGCAGCGCGGCGCGCCGTCAGGCGGCGGTGAACGCCAACCGCACCGTTGCCTCCATCAAGCGCCACATGGGCACCGACTGGCGCAAGGAACTGGGCGGCAAGACCTACAATCCGCAGGAGATCAGCGCGATGATCCTGCGCCGTCTGCGCGAGGATGCGGAAGCCTACCTGGGCGAAAAGGTGACGGACGCAGTCATCACCGTCCCGGCCTACTTCAACGATATTCAGCGCCAGGCAACGAAGGATGCGGGCCGCATCGCGGGCCTGAACGTGCTGCGCATCATCAATGAGCCCACCTCCGCTGCGCTGGCCTACGGCCTCAACAACGGCACGCCGCAGAAGATTATGGTTTACGATCTGGGCGGCGGCACTTTTGACGTGTCCATCATCGAAATTGGCGAGGGCGTGATCGAGGTGCTGGCCACCTCCGGCGACAACCACCTGGGCGGCGACGACTTTGATGAGCGCATCGTCCGCCACATCTGCCAGGAATTCCAGCGCCAGCAGCATGCTGACCTCACCCGTGACAACACCGCCATGGTGCGCGTGAAGGAGGCCGCCGAGCAGGCCAAGAAGGAGCTCTCCTCCATGGAGATGACCACTATTTCCCTGCCCTTCATCATGCAGGTGAACGGCCAGCCGCAGCACCTGGAAATGACGCTGACCCGCGCCAGGTTCAACGAGCTGACCCGCGATCTGGTGGAGCGCACGGAAGGCCCCGTCCGCTCTGCGCTGAACGACGCCGGCATCGCCCCCAGCGAATTGGGCAAGGTGCTGCTGGTCGGCGGCTCCACTCGCATCCCCGCCGTACAGCAGGCGGTGCGCAACTATCTCAAAAAGGAGCCCTTCCGAGGCATCAACCCGGATGAGTGCGTCGCGCTGGGCGCAGCCATTCAGGGCGGCGTCATGGGCGGCGAGGTCAAGAGCCTGCTCCTGCTGGATGTAACGCCGCTGTC
>JBGVOA010000227.1:0-1935 GCA_045126095.1 Christensenellales bacterium
GCTCCGGCGAGACGCTGGCCTGCGGCACGGGTGCGTGTGCGTCCCTGGTGGCGGCGGTGCTGACCGGTCAGGCGGATCGCCGCGTCTCGATGGAGCTGCTGGGCGGCACGCTCGAGCTGGAATGGGCCTTCAGCGATGGCCATGTATACCAGGAGGGCCCGGCTAAGATCGTCTTTGACGGCGAGTGGGTCGGGGAGGAATGAGCCTCCGACTGCATGCCTCATTGCTGCGGCAGTGGGGCTGTTTTGTTGCCTAAACGCGAAGAATTCCGAAAATGCAACAAAAAGTAACATGGATGTTATCTTCGAGTGATTGTGAACGGAAAGCCGAAGATGTATAATCAATGCGAGGTGAGGGGAATGGCAGCATTCGTGAATCAGCTCAAGCTCCTGCGCACGCAGCACGGGCTGACGCAGGAGGAAGTGGCGGAGCGCATCGGCGTATCCCGCCAGGCGCTGGCGAAGTGGGAGAAAGGCGAAACCCTGCCGGATATCGGCAGCTGCATCAGCTTGGCGGATCTCTTCGGCGTGTCGCTGGAAATGCTGGCCCGCGGCTTGCAGGACGGACAGAGCGTGGATGGACGGCATATGTTTGGCTGCGTCCGCATGAACGACAAGGGGCAGATCACCCTGCCGGTTGGCGTCCGCGAGGCCTTTGGGCTCAAGCCGGGCAGCATGGTGTTGGTGCTGGCAGACACGGAAAAGGGCATTGCCCTGGTGAACATGGGCGAAATGGGCGACGCGATAGCCACGCCGGTCGCGTCTCGCAACACGAGCAAGGAGCGGAAATGATGAACGCGATTGAAGCAAAGGGGCTGACGAAGCGCTTCGGCCCCAAAACAGCGGTCAACCGGATGGAAATGACCGTGCCCGAGGGCGAGCTGTTTGCGCTGCTTGGCGTGAACGGCGCGGGCAAAACGACAACCATCCGCATGCTGACCTGTCTGTCGTCCGCGACGGAGGGCGAATGCAGCATCTGCGGATACTCCTGCCAGCAGGAGCCGGCGGCGGTGAAGGAGCTGATCGGCATCTCGCCCCAGGACACCGCCGTGGCGGAAAACCTGACCGTCCGCGAAAACCTGATGTTCATGGCGCAGGTTTACGGCTTCGACCGGAAGGAAGCGCAGCGCCGCACGCAGGAGCTGCTGGGGCAGTTTGGCATGGAGGAGGTCGCTTCCAGCCGCGCAAAGACGCTCTCCGGCGGCTGGAAGCGCCGCCTGTCCATTGCCATGGCACTCATCGGCGGCCCGCGGGTGCTTTTCCTGGATGAGCCCACCCTGGGCCTGGACGTGCTGGCCCGGCGCGAGCTGTGGCGGGTCATTGAGGGCCTGAAGGGGAAGATCACGATCCTGCTGACCACCCATTACATGGAGGAGGCGGAGCGTCTGGCGGACCGCATCGGCGTGATGGTGGGCGGACGGCTCGTTGCCTGCGGCACCCTGGCCCAGCTGGAGGCCGAAACGGGCAAATCCGGCCTGGAGGAGGCCTTCGTGGCTATTGCGGAAGAGGGGCTGAACGAGCATGCATAAGATCAAGGCCTTTGCGGTGCGCAACGGCATGGAAATCCTGCGCGACCCGCTGAGCTATATATTCTGCGTCGGCTTTCCGCTGGTGATGCTGGTGGTGATGACCCTGGTGGACAGGAGCATCCCGGCCGAGGCGGGCATGACCATCTTCCGCATCGACAATCTGGCGGGCGGAATCGCCGTCTTCGGGCAGATGTTCGTGATGCTCTTCACGGCCATCACCGTCGCGAAGGATCGCAGCGGCGCGTTCCTGATGCGCATGTACGCCAGCCCCATGCAGTCCATCGACTTTGCCCTGGGCTACATCCTGCCCATGCTGGTGATCGCCCTGGCGCAGGGGCTGCTGATCGGCCTGTGCTCCCTGCTGGTTGCCCTTGTGACGGGCACAGCGCTTTCCCTCGGCGGACTGG
>JBGVOA010000228.1:0-4767 GCA_045126095.1 Christensenellales bacterium
GTGTTGTGCGCTACCAGCTGCGCTAATGCCCCGTCAACGAAAATTAGTATATCACAGAATGAGGGGGATGTCAATAGGGAAAATGAAAAAATTTAAAATTTTTTGATTGTTTCTGCGTATGGATTTCCGGCATGGCATATCCGGGCAATGATCCATCCCGGCACCTGCTCCTGCATGCTCCGCCTCTGCGCAAAGAGACGGCCCGGCTGCCATTTTTCAGAGGGCAGTCGGGCGCATGATCCGGTGATCAGAGGCCATCAAAGGAGGCGGACTCCATGGCTTCCTCCATTTCCTCGCGGGCAACAGCTGCGTCCAGCGCTTCGAAGAGCTGGACGGAATTGCTCTTGCCGTAGTGCAGGGAAAGGTAGGTCGTGTAGCCGGTTTGGGGCGTTCCGTCAGCCTTCAGCACGTAAAAGTTGTACAGGAGCACCGCCGTATCGTTGGGGCCGTACCAGACGGCATAGTCCAGATACTTGGTGTAGGAGCTGCTGGGATCAGTCGCATGCAGCAGCGGCGTCTCGCCGTACAGGACACAGAGCTTCTCATGCAGCAACAGCAGCATCGCTTGCCTGTCCGCCACATCGCTGAACTCATAGCTGGCGTGGACGAGCTGCGCGCGCTCGGGCTCCTCGTAGACATTTTCAGCGTCGAAGTCGTAGATGAACCAGGCCTCAACCTCCGACACCGGCACACCAGCCACCGCGAGGGCCGACGGCCTGACCCGGTAAGCAAAGCCCCGGTCGGAGGGCATGGCGGCATAGGTGATCACACATTCGGCCAGATTGCAGCGCTCCCAGGAATAGACATCCCCCTTGCGAGCGCTGCCGTTCACGCCGTCCTTGGCCATCAGGTCGGCAAACTCCGTGGCAGAAGCTCCCCAGGGGATGCCGCGGAAGGTGATCACAGCGGGAGCAGTGACAGGCGCGGCGTCTCCAGCAGCGCGGGCGGCCATTTCCGTCAGCACACTCTGATACGCGGCGCGCAGCTCCTCGTCGCTGAGGGCGGCGTAGTCCGTGTCCGCCAGTGCCAGATGCGGCATGCACATCATCGCGCACAGCAGCAGCGCAACGATCCGTTTCAGCATATCCATGAATCCCCTTTCGTCTACCTGATACTGGTTCTGCTCTCATTCTATCGCGAAGTGGAGGCCCTGTCAACAGCATCACCGTTTGACACATTCCGGTCTTTCTGATATAATCATGGAAAAGCGCCGGGCCCGCTCCATCCCGCCTCTTCCGCAGACGGGAGCAGACCACGCGGGAACCTGTCAGCACGTCAAATCCATACCAGATCGAAAGGTGAGTGCCCTATGAAGAAGATCATTGCCCTGATCCTGATGCTGCTGATGGCATGCAGCACTGCGCTGGCGGAGACGGATTACGCCAGCATGGAGACGAACGAGCTCTATCAGATCTACGAGGACGTCCTGGCGGAGATCCTGCGCCGCAGCCAGCCCGTCGATCGTCCGGAGGCAACCACGGACGAACCCATCACCTTCCGCGGCATCCCGTGGGGCTCCACGCCCGCAGCGTTCACCGACGCGATGGCCGCCCTGAAAATCACGCCAAGCTACAGAAATAATGACATGCCCTCCTTTGAGCGTGAGTCCCGCAGCGGCTCGCTCAACGCCACCTATACACTGGATGACGCAGGCTTCAACTGCGTTCCGGGCCCGAAGGACCTAACCATCGCAGGCTTCCCGGTGAGCTACGTGGGCGCTTACTTCCACTACGGCTTTGACGACGAGAACGTCTACGAGGATCAGGAGCACGCACAGCTCTACATGGCCTACTACGTTTTCAAACCCGTGGATTACGCCACCGCCTACGATACATTGGCCGTCAAGCTGATGCAGCTCTACGGGCAGGGGGAGGTCCACGAAGACTCCTACCGCTGGCACCACATGAACACTGACGAGTACAGCACCGAATACACCAACTGGATCGTGTGGACGGGCGCAGATGACACGGCGGCGCTCCTCTGGTACAATTACGACCTGTATGAATCCGGCGCCGTAGAGGATTCGAAGCTTTACCTCTACTACGGCAGGAACAACTCCGTCGAGATGCTCAAGGCACTGGAAGCGGCCATGGCCCGCGAAGAGCTGGAACAGGCTGCGTCAGACATGTCCGGCCTGTAAGCCACCATAACGCAAGCCCCGTCAGCCCGGAAAACCGGGTCGACGGGGCCTTTTCATGCATGCAAAAACCGGGCTGAAGCACGCAGCTCCGCCCGGTGGGAATACAGGGATTACTCGTCGCCCAGATCCTCTTCCAGGAGGGCCAGCAGATCGTCCTCTTCCTCCTCGGGCATCTCGCCGGGATCGGCCTCAGGGGCGATGGGCGCGGCGCCGGAGAAGATCTCCGCACGGATGACGGCGTCGATCTCATTGGTGATTTCGGGATTGTCGCGCAGGAACAGGCGGGTGTTCTCGCGGCCCTGGCCGATGCGCTGATCCTTGTAGGAGAACCACGCGCCGGACTTGTGGATGATGTCGCGCTCCACGGCCATATCCAGCAGGGTGCCTTCCTTGCTGATGCCCTCGCCGTAGATGATATCGAACTCGGCCACGCGGAAGGGCGGGGCCACCTTGTTCTTCACGACCTTGACCTTGGTGTGGTTGCCCACGACCTCGCTGCCGTTCTTGAGCTGCTCGCCGCGGCGCACGTCCAGGCGGACGGAGGAGTAGAACTTCAGCGCACGGCCGCCGGGGGTGGTTTCCGGGTTGCCGTACATCACGCCGACCTTCTCGCGCAGCTGGTTGATGAACACGGCCACGCAGCCGGTCTTGTTGATGATGCCGGCCAGCTTGCGCAGCGCCTGGGACATCAGGCGGGCCTGCAGACCCACGAAGGAATCGCCCATTTCGCCGTCGATTTCGGCCTTGGGCACCAGCGCCGCCACGGAGTCGATGACGACCACGTCCAGCGCGCCGGAGCGCACCAGGCTCTCGGCGATCTCGAGGGCCTGCTCGCCGGTATCGGGCTGGGAAACGTACAGCTCGTCGATATTCACGCCCAGCTTCTTGGCGTACACGGGGTCCAGCGCATGCTCCGCATCCACGAAGGCAGCGATACCGCCGGCCTTCTGCGCCTCGGCAACGATGTGCAGCGCCACGGTGGTCTTACCGGAGGACTCAGGGCCATAAATCTCCACAATACGGCCGCGCGGGATGCCGCCCACGCCCAGCGCCGCGTCCAGCGTCAGGCAGCCGGTGGGGATCACCTGCACGCTCTGCTCCGCACGGTCGCCCAGCTTCATCACAGCGCCCTTGCCGAACTGCTTTTCCAGCGCGGACAGCTCATGCTCCAGGGCCTTGAGCTTCTCCTCCCGCACCGCGTTCACAGCGGGTGCATTCTTCTCCGGCTTCGCGGACTTCTTTGCTGCCATAATCAGTTCCATCCTTTCGCAAACGGGCCTGCGCCCGTACATTTCTTTGGGATGTACCCATCTTAACATAGCGAACATGAGTTTGCAAGGGGAACACGCGAATTTTTCTTTGGAAAAGGGCGGCTCGTGCGGCTGACACGCACCGGGAGCCTTTCCCTTGCAAATCATTCCTGTCGCAGGAACGGAAATGCAGCATCGCCACCCCCAAGCCCCCCTCTCCGAGGGAGGTGGATTCGTTCACGGCATGAAATGCCGGGAACGAAGACGGAAGGAGTCCCCCTACGGACAGATACCCATATCAAAGCCCCGCTGCACAGCGCTCAGGCCATGCAGCGGGGCTTGGGTTTGGTATCTTACATGCGCTCCGGGGCCTCAATGCCGATGAGCCACAGGCCGGTCTTGATGACGTCCTTGACGGCCTTGGTCAGCGCCACGCGGGCGGCGGACACGGCAGGCTCCGCATCCAGCACGCGGTGCTCGTAGTAGAACTTGTTGTACGCCTGGGCGATGTCGGTCACGGCGTGGGTGATCATGGAGGGCTCGTACTTGTCGGCGGCGTCCTTCACCACATCGGGGAAGCGGCTGATCAGTCGCAGCAGGTGCTGGGCCTCATCGTCGTCAAGACCCGCGTAGTCCACCTCAGGCAGCTCCATCTCCGCCGCCTTGCGCAGCACGGAGCAGCAGCGGGCGTGGGTGTACTGCACATAGGGGCCGGTCTCGCCATCGAAGTTGAGGGCACGCTCGAAGGAGAAGTCGATGTCCTTGATGCGGCCGGCGGACAGGTCGGAGTAGATGACCGCGCCGATGCCCACCTGGCGGGCAACCTCTTCCTTGTTCTCCAGGTTCGGGGACTTCTCGTTGATGATGTCCAGCGCCTTCTGCATGGCCTGGTTGAGCACGTCCTCCAGGTAGACCACGCGGCCCTTGCGGGTGGAGAACGCCTGGCCTTCGAAGGAGATCATGCCGAAGGAGACGTGCACGCAGTCCTTGGCCCAGGGCTTGCCCAGCTTTTCCAGCACCTTGAAGATCTGGCGGAAGTGCAGGTCCTGCTGGTAGGCCACGACGTAGAGGCACTTATCGAAATCGTAGGTCTTCTTGCGGTAGTAGGCAGCGGCCAGGTCGCGGGTGGCGTAGAGCGTTGCACCGTCGGAGCGCAGGATGATGCAGGGGGGCATCTTGTCCTCCTCCAGGTCGACGACGGAAGCGCCCTCGGAGATGGTCAGCAGGTTCTTCTCACGAAGCTCGTCGATGACCACGTCCATCTTGTCGTTATAGAACGCCTCGCCGGCGTAGGAGTCGAACTCCACGCCCAGCAGCTCGTACACACGCGCGGTGTCCTTCAGGGTGATGTCCTTGAACCACTCCCAGATGGCGATG
>JBGVOA010000229.1:0-1272 GCA_045126095.1 Christensenellales bacterium
AGCGCCCGCTGTACTTCAAGGAGAACCAGCGCGGGGACAATCCCCACGACAGAACTACCGCGCAGCTGTCGGCAGCCATCGTCACCGCGCATACGCATGACGGCGTTGCCCTGGCGCAGAAGTATCGTCTCCCGCAGGAGATCCAACGGATCATCCTGGAGCACCATGGCGACACGCCGGTGATGTACTTCTATCACAAGGCGCTGCAGCAGGCGGACGGCAAGCATGTGGATGTGAAGGATTTCCGCTACACTGGCAGCCGTCCCAGCACGAAGGAAAGCGCCATTGTCATGCTGGCGGACACCATTGAGGCTGCTGTACGCTCCATGGCGGAGCCCACGCCCCAGGCCATCGCCCAGTTCATCGAACGCCTTGTGCGCGGCAAGATCGAGGACGGCCAGCTGAGCAATTCGCCCCTGTCCCTGCATGATATCGACGGCATCAGCGACGCGTTCCTCAAGGTGCTGCGCGGCGTGTTCCACGAGCGCATTGAGTATCCTACCGTACATGTTGAGCGTAAGGCGGAGGAGGACGCCCATGCTGCGGACGAGGCGGGCGACGCTATGCCGGAACCCTACAACGCCCCCATGCCCGACGGCTTGGTGCCTGCAAACGAAGAGCCCGCGGTGAAGGCTGACCGCCAGCCCGCCGCTCCGGAAGAGGAGGAGAAGGCATGAAGCTGCTTTGGCAGATTGACACGCAGGTGGAGCCCGCCTGGCTCTCCCTGATGCAGACGGCAGCGGACTGCGCCCTGCTGACAGAGGGAGTATCACGTCCCTGCGCTGTAAGCATCCGCCTGTGCGGTGACGAGGAGATCCACGAGATCAACCGCGACTATCGCGGCGTTGACCGCGCAACGGACGTGCTGTCCTTCCCGACGGTGAACTACCCGGCAGGTGTGACGGCAGGCGCGGCGGACAAGCTGCTCCGCCGGGAATACGACGATGAAACGGACGCCTGCATGCTGGGCGACCTGATCCTGTCCGTGCCCCATGTGCTGGCGCAGGCAGCGGAGTACGGCCACAGCCCCGAAAGGGAAGCGGCCTACCTCATCGTCCACGGACTGTGCCACCTGATGGGCTACGACCACATCGAGGAAGATGACAAGAGGAGGATGCGCGCGATGGAGGAGAAGATCCTGTCCGCCATTGGCCAGACCCGCGAGGGCACGGCCTCTGTGAGCGACGAAACCCTGCTGGCGCTGGCTCGCAAGGCCATGGAGCGCAGCTATTCGCCCTATTCCCACTACGCGGTGGGCGCGGCGCTCCTGTG
>JBGVOA010000230.1:0-15004 GCA_045126095.1 Christensenellales bacterium
TTCGTCAATATTGTCTGTTATATATACATACACATCGTAGTCCGATTTGGTATCATTTCGTCCAGTTGCTCTTGAACCTCCCAATGCAATTGCTTCCACCTGAGGAAGATGTCCAAGTTCATTAAATAGTTCATTGACATCGATTATCATTGCGATTCCTCCTTGTCAAATTCAAGTTTATCGCTTTTATTCTATCACAACAGTACGCAAAACCGCAAGCCAGCTAAGGCCTGCGGTTCCGTTATTTGCAAGATGAAAAGAGGAGGATAACTCCATCCTTTTCATCCCCCCTCACTGGCGGAAGGCCTTTGTGCTGCTTGTCAGTCCATCAGCACCACATTGCTGGCATGGGTCAGGTAGGTCGTGCCGTTGATGGTGACCTGCAGCTGGTCGCCGTCGTCGTAATCGCGCCAGCTTTCCACCTCACCCTCGACCACGCTGCCATCGGGCATGGCGATCATCGCACGGGTAAAGGTGTAGTGGGTGTCGAAAATGTCGCGGTTGCCGCAGGCGGTCAGCAGGAACATGGTGCACAGGAGCAGGAGGGCAATGATCAGCTTCTTCATGGCGGACGTCCTTTCGTCTGTTTTCTTCCATTGTATATGCAGTGGCGTGCGCTGTCAAGATGGCTCGCTTTGTCCTTTTGATGTACAGCCCCTCGACAATCCGCCCCGGATGGATTACAATAGACGATGTCAAATCTGTATACAATCCGAAGGGAGCATGACATATGAAGTACATCCTCGTTATCGGCGACGGCATGAGTGACGATCCGGTTCCGGAGCTGGGCGGCAAGACCCCGCTGGAATACCTTGACCTGCCTTATTTTGGCACGCTGGCCGGCAGCGAGACCGGCACCTGCCAGACCGTCCCCGAGGGCGTGCCCGCGGGCAGCGACACCGCCATCCTGAACATTTTCGGCTACGATCCCCGCTGGTCCTACACCGGCCGCAGCGTTCTGGAGGCCGCGGGCGTGGGCGTCACCCTCAAGAAGGGTGAGGTCTCCATGCGCGTCAACCTCTGCGCGGTGGAAGAGATCGGCGGCAAGCTCATCATCCACAGCCACAACGGCGGCAACATCGAGGGCGACGAAGCCGAGACCCTCATGAACGATCTGCTGGCCGATCCCCGCTTCCAGCCCGCGAAGGAGGCGGCGAAGCTGACTGTGCACGTCAGCCGCACCTTCCGCCACATCGGCGTTTTCGCGGACGTGGACGAGTCCGCCGTGTTCAAGACCACAGAGCCCCATAACGTCCTGGAGCAGGACGTGGGCCTCTACTATCCCACCGGCGCGATGAAGGACGAAATCACTGCGCTGATGAAGGCCTCCTACGAGGTGCTGAAGGATCACCCGATCAACAAGGCGCGCATCGCCGCCGGCAAGCTGCCCGCCAACATGATCTGGCCCTGGGGCGCGGGCCGCGCAATGCTGCTGGACAACTTCGTGGAGAAGTACGGCCGCACGGGCACGGTCATCTCCGCCGTGCCGCTGGTGTGGGGCATCGCCGAGCTGGCGGGCCTGAAGCACCCCGAGGTGCCCGGCGCCAACGGCGACCTGGACACCAACTACGAGGGCAAGGTGGAGGCCGCCATCGCCGCGCTGAAGGCGGGCGACGACTTCGCCGCCATCCACGTGGAAGCTCCTGACGAGATGACCCACGCGGGCAAGCTGCCCGAGAAGCTGGAGGCCATTCGCCGCCTGGACAAGCAGGTCATCAAACCCTTGCTGGAGAAGCTGCCGGAGCTGGGCGACTTCCGCATCCTGCTGCTCTCCGACCACAAAACCCTCATGTCCACCCGCACCCACGACGGCAAGCCGGTGCCCTATGCGATCTACGACAGCCGCAAGCCCGGCGTCGCGACCCGCCTGGACGAGGAAACCGCCGCCCAGGGCGAGTGGCTCCCCGAGGGCCGGTTCATCATGGGGCGGCTGCTGGAGGTTGACAAGTAAGCGGCTTCTTTCTCAAAGCAACAACAGGCCGGAGCGTTCCCTGACGGAGCACCCCGGCTTTTGCGTATGGCTCACGATCCTACGCCCTCCACCCACTTCTCCAGCGCTTCCAGCGAATCGAAGCCCAAGCCCTGGCGCACCTGCTCCTGGGTGCTCTCCGGCAGCTCGGAAACCGCCGCGTCCAGCGACTTTACCAGCGCCAGCGCGTCGCCATACTTGTTCTGCCAGGCGCAGAGCATGCCGCTCTCGTCCGGCAGAAGCACGATGTGCTGCGGACAGTACAGCGCCCAGGTGCGCTCCATCTCCACCTGGGCGGGGGAAAAGGCGGTCACCTGCCAGCCTTCATAAGCGGCGGACAGCTCGGCGCGGGTCTTGCCTGCCATTTCGCCCGGCAGCGGGACGCGCCGCGTGACCCGGTGTCCGCAGGGGGCGTAGGTCATCTGCTGCAGCACGGTGCAGTCCGCCGTGAGCGTCTGGGCTGCGTCGCGGCTGGTCTGGGCAGCGTCCGGCTCGGCGGTGTGCAGGGGCAGCAGCGCCAGGCACAGGATCAGCGCCAGACCCAGCAGCATCGCGCTGCCCGTCAGCAGGCTGCGGCGGTCAAGGGCAGGGGACGGGGCCTGCTTTTCGTCCGAAAAATGCAGGCGCGGGCGGCGGTACTGCCCGTTGGGATCGTTGAAGCTGGACATGGTGAAAGCCTCCTTCCTTTGCCGTTAGCATGGACGGCGGTGCGTCCGCCTATGCCGGGAGAAATTTGCGCTTTTTATGCGCAAAGCGGGAGGTTTTCGCGAGGGTGAATCGTATATATCACAGGAGAACATATTCCAAAGGAGCATTCCTATGTACAAGGCAGTCCTTTTTGATCTGGACGGCACGCTGACCGATACCCTGGTGGACATTGCCGACGCCATGAACCGCGCCCTGCGCCTGCACGGCCTGCCCGAGTGGCCGGTGGAGGCCTATCGGTATCTGGTGGGCAACGGCGCGAAGGTGCTCTCCGAGCGCTGCGTGCGGGAGCGGCAGGAGCTGTCCGCCGCCGTCCGGCAGACCTATCAGGCTTATTACGAAACGCATAACCTGGTGCAGACCAAGCCCTACGAGGGCGTACCGGAGATGCTGCAGGCCCTGGTTGACCGGGGCATTCGCCTGGCGGTCTTCTCCAACAAGCCGGATGCGGACACGAAGGCCGTCGTCCGCCACTTCTTCCCGGAGATCCCCTTTGCGGCGGTGCGCGGGCAGGTGGAGGGCGTGCCGGTGAAGCCCGATCCCACGGGGGCGCTGGCAGTGGCTGACGAAATGGGCCTTGCGCCAGGGGACTTCCTCTACCTGGGCGATACCGCTGTGGACATGGAATGCGCCCTTGCCGCCGGGATGCACCCGGTCGGCGCGCTGTGGGGCTTCCGCACGGAGGAGGAGCTCCGGCAGAGCGGCGCGGAGCATCTGGCACGCCAGCCAGGTGATCTCCTGGCCATTACCGGTATGTAACAAGTCCGTCACATTCATTTACAAATGCGGGAAATCGTGCTATACTGTAGGATGAAGCAATGTATATTCCCGTTGCAGCTGCCGGGGAGGCGTCCCGGGCGGCGGAGAAACACGCAGGAGGGAAGGATCATGATGAAGAAGCGAATCGTACGCGTGCTTTCGCTGGCGCTGGCTCTGATGATGCTGATGATGAGCACCGGCCTGGCGGAGATCCTCAAGCGCAACAGCACCGGCCGCGAGGTGGAGCTGCTGCAGGAGGCGCTGACGATGACCGGCCACTACACCGGCGCCATCGACGGCAAGTTCGGCCAGGGCACGGAGCGCGCGGTGCGTGCGTTCCAGAATTCCGTGGGCCTGATCGCTGACGGCAAGGCCGGCGCGGCCACGCAGTACCAGCTGCTGCTGCTGACCGGTATCAAGATCAGCGACATCGCCAATCCCGGGGATGCGGCGGGCGGCAGCAGCTCCGGTTCCGGCAGTGCCTCCACCGGCAAGGGCCTCTTCGGGGGCGACTATGCCAAGCTGGTGTTCGGCGCGTCCTCCAGCCGGGTGCGCATCCTGCAGAAGGCACTGATGGCGCTGGGCTTTGACGTGCCCAAGGCGGACGGCGTGTTCGGCTCGGATACCTACGCGGCTGTCAAGGCCTTCCAGAAGACCGTGGGCCTGGAGGCGGACGGCAAGGCCGGCCCGCTGACGCTGCAGAAGTTGGAATCCTACTTTGACGAGAATGGCAACGTCATCAGCGGCCCCATCGTGACCGCGCCCCCTGCGGCGGATGACGAGAACCTCGAATACGGCGTGCCCAAGCGCATCCTGCGCCCCGGCATGTCCGGCCTGGACGTGAAGTACGTGCAGGACCGCCTGAAGGAGCTGGATTACTACACAGGCGCCTCCGACGGCCAGTATGGCTCCGGCACCGAGGCGGCTGTGCGTGCCTTCCAGCAGAACAACGGCCTGGAGGCGGACGGCAAGGTTGGCGCGAAGACTGCGCAGGTGCTCTTCTCCTCCGGCGCGCTGGGCTCCGAGGAGCAGCTGCCCGATACCCCCACCGACGACCGTACCCTGCGCGAGGGCATGACCGGTGAGGACGTGCTGGCGGTGCAGATCCGCCTGGCCTCCCTGGGCTATTACACCGGCGAAATGGACGGCGTGTACGGCTCCGGCACCATCATGGCGATGAAGGCCTTCCAGGGCCGCAACAAGCTGACGGTGGACGGCGTCTGCGGCCCCAACACGGTGCGCGTGCTGTTCTCCAGCGCCGCTATCGACGCGGGCAGCTCCGTGATGCCCGAGCCCGATCCCATCCCCAGCGGCAAGCCCACCACGATCCTCCGCCCCGGCGATGAGGGCGACCAGGTCAAGTCCGTGCAGGCCCGCCTGCAGACCCTGGGCTACTACGCCGGTTCTATCGACGGCGTGTATGGCTCCGGCACCACCGAGGCCGTGCGCTTCTTCCAGGCCCGCAACAGCCTGAAGGTGGACGGCAAGGTCGGCCCCAACACGGCGGACAAGCTCTATTCTGCCTCCGCCATTCCCGCCTACAGCGGCGACAGCGAGTCCACCCCCACGCCTACCCCCACGCCCACCGTGGAGGCAACGCCCTCCACGACCCTCCGCTTTGGCGATGAGGGTGACGACGTGGTGCTGCTGCAGGTGCGCCTGATGGCCCTGGGCTATCTCTCCGGCAAGGCGGACGGCATCTTCGGCAGCGCAACGGGCGCGGCCGTGGCGGCCTTCCAGCTGCGCAATGGCCTGTCTGCGGACGGCATTGCAGGCTCCAAGACCTACAAGAAGCTCTTCTCTGACAGCGCTCTGTCCGCGCAGAACGCCACCGTCACCACGCCCCCGGCCTCCAAGCCCTACCCCGACCGCAACCTCTACGACGGCTGCTCCGGCGAGGACGTGAAGGACGTTCAGCAGCGCCTGAAGGATCTGGGCTACCTGGATGATAAGGTCGATGGCAAGTACGGCCCCAATACCGAGCTGGCCATGCGTTCCTTCCAGATTAAGAACGGCCTGAGCGGCACCGGCATGGGCAACGAGGCCACCTACAAGGTGCTCTTCTCCGTGGACGCGATCCCCGCCAACGGCATTTCCGCCGGCGGCAGCACCGGCACGGAGACCTACACCAACCTGCAGCTGGGCTCCACCGGCAACGCGGTCATCCGCCTGCAGCAGATGCTTTCCACCCTCAAGTACTCCGTCAACATCAACGGTTACTTTGACGAAGCCACCTATGCGGCGGTGCTGGCCTTCCAGAAGCGCAACGGCCTGACCCCCGACGGCATCGCGGGCGTGCTGACCCAGACCAAGCTCTATTCCGGCAGCTGCGTCACCGGCGACACCGTCCTGCCCGAGGAAGAAACCGGAAGCGGTTCCACCGGCAACGGCGGCGGCCCGGCGGTTTCCCAGGTCAAGCTCCTGCACTGGTTCAATGACATCAAGCCCACCATCCGCTCCGGTCAGACCGTTCTGGTCTACGAGCCCGCCAGCAACTCCAGCTTCTACCTGAAGCTGTACTCCCTGGGCCGTCATGCGGACAGCGAGCCCCTTACCGCCAACGATACCGCCATCATGAAGGCGGCCTGGGGCGGCAAGTTCTCCTGGGCGGAGAAGCCCGTGTACGTCCGCCTGCCCAGCGGCACCTGGTGCATCGCCTCGATGCACTCCATGCCCCACCTCTCCGGCAGCATCTCCAACAACGATTTTGACGGCCACCTGTGCGTGCATTTCCCCCGCACGATGACCGAGTGCCAGCAGAACGACCCCAAGAACGGCGTGCGGCACCAGAATGATATCCGCAAGCACTGGCTGAAGATCACCGGCCAGGAGGTTCCGTGGTAAGAATCGCATAAGAAAGACCGCAGCGGGCATGAAAACCTGCTGCGGTCGTTTTGTATGGGCGGCTTACTCATCAAAGAAGGTCGGCATACCGGCGTACATGATCAGCTCCACCGTCACGCGGGAATGGCCGCCGTCGCACTGGGTGTAGTACAGGTTGCCGTCGGCGAAGTTTTCGCAGACCACAAAGGTGTCCGTCAGCGTGGACATGGAGTCGATCAGGTCGTTCATGCCGTGGTAGGCGATGTCGCCGGGGCCACCGCAGCCGGCGTAGATGAAGAAATCGTCCTTGGTGTAGCCGGCGGCAGCGATGCTGTCAGCCAGCTGCATCGCAGGCCCCATGGCCGAGCTCGAACCCCAGAAGCCGCCGGCGATGGGCATGTAGTAGGCGATCTCATCCATGCAGTGGGAAAGCACATTCCACGTGCACATCGAGCCCATGGAGAAGCCGGCCATGGCGCGGTGCCCGCGGGAGGCACGGATGCCCTCGGGGGTTACATCCATGGCGTAGGTGTTGTACTGGCTCTCAAAGGCGGGGATCAGGTAGTTCTCCAGCTCATACCAGAAGTTGTTCGCGCCGAAGCCCTCGTCGTGCCCGGGCACGTTGAAGGTGGGGGTCACCACGATCGTGGGGGCAATGCGGCCCCTCTCAATCATCGCATCCAGCATCATGGAGGTGCTGGACATCGCGCCCATGCCCTTGAGGAACTCCATGTTGTTCTGGCCGCTGCCGTGCATGAGGTAGAACACGTTGTAGCGGGTCTCGGCGTCATCGGGATCGTACCCGTAGGGCAGGTAGACCAGCGCGCTCTTCTTGTAGGCCTGGCCGTCAGGGGTGACTGCGTCGTACATGAACAGCGTGACCTTACCGCGCTGCGTCACGCCCAAGCGGTAGTCGGAGTCCATCTCCACAAAGGTGTTGTCGGGGAACTCGCTCTTGCGGGCAGGCGCTTCAGCAAAGGCGCAGGAGCCAAGCAGCAGGAGCAGGGCGATCATGACAGAAACGATTCTTTTCATGGGCGGGGTCTCCTCTCATATTTTATGTATATACAGTATACAGCCTTTCGGGCATGGATGGCAATGCTATTTGTGGGGAGAAATGAGACAATACTATCCATCGTGCGGAACCCACAGAGGAGCTGGTGAAGGGATAAAGCTGGTGGACGAAGAAAATACGGGAAGAATTGCTGGGCGTGTGACGGATGCTGCGCATCACCGTCAAGACGTGGAATGTGATTTGTCAAGGATATTCATGTTGAGAATTTTCTTCGATCTGTCATGCAAAAACACTTGACAGCAAGAGGGCGATTGTGTATAATAATCAAGCGTCAATGGGAACTCCTTGACAGCGCCGGGCACGGTGGTCAAAACCGGGCCGAAAGGACGGTCAGCAATGCACGAAGAACGGATGGCGGACGAGGTCAGCCGGAAGGTCGAACTCGCGTGGCTGACGGCCTTCTACGGCGGCATGCTGACGGAAAAGCAGCGCGAGGTGCTGGCCCTGCACTGCGAGGAGGACATGTCCCTGGCGGAGATCGCCCAGGAGACGGGCGTGAGTCGTCAGGGCGTGCACGATATGCTCACCCGCACGGCGCAGCGCCTGGTGGACATGGAGGAGAAGCTTGGCGTGGCAGCACGCTTCCGCCGGATCGAGACCGGAATGGAAAGGTGCCGGGCGCTCCTGCGGGAGAAGCGCTACGAAGAGGCCGAGGGTGCGCTGGACGCGCTCATCCGCCTTTATCAGGAGGAAAACAATGGCCTTTGAGGGCTTGACAGAGAAGCTGCAAGGCGCGCTGCGCAAGCTGAGCAGCAAGGGCAAGCTGACGGAGCAGAGCGTCAAGGAGGGCATGCGCGAGGTTCGCATGGCGCTGCTTGAGGCGGACGTCAACTACGCCGTCGTAAAGGATTTCATCAAGAAGGTCACCGAGCGCTGCATCGGCGCGGAGATCGGCACCGGCCTCAATGCTTCCCAGCAGGTCATCAAGATCGTCAACGAAGAGATGACCGCGCTCATGGGCGGCACCAATGCTAAGCTCACCTGGTCCTCCAGCCCGCTGACGGTTTACATGCTCTGCGGCCTGCAGGGCGCCGGTAAGACCACCATGGCCGCCAAGCTGGCCGGCTGGCTGGCCAAGCAGGGCAAAAAGCCCATGCTGGCCGCCTGTGACATCTACCGCCCCGCCGCCATCAAGCAGCTTCAGACTGTCGGCGCGCAGGTCAACGTGCCCGTTTACGAGCATGGCACGCAGGATCCCATCAAGACCGCGCAGGAAGCCGTTGAGCGTGCCCGTTACCTGGGCCGCGACGTGCTGATCATCGATACCGCAGGCCGTCTGCAGATCGATGAGGTGCTCATGGATGAGCTGGCCCGCATCAAGGAGACCATCAAGCCGCAGGAGATCCTGCTGGTGGTCGACGCGATGATCGGTCAGGAGTCCGTCAACGTCGCCAAGGCCTTCAACGAGAAGCTGGAAGTGGACGGCGTGATCCTCACCAAGCTGGACGGCGATACCCGCGGCGGTGCGGCCCTGTCCGTGCGCGCGGTGACGGGCAAGCCCATCAAGTTCAGCGGCATCGGCGAGAAGCTGAGCGAAATCGAGGTGTTCCACCCCGAGCGCATGGCCAGCCGAATCCTGGGCATGGGCGATGTGCTGACGCTGATCGAGCAGGCGAGCGAAGCCTTCGATGAGAAGGACGCGGAGGACCTGGCCAAGCGTAGCCGCACCGGCGACCTCTCCCTGGAGGACTTCCTGGAGCAGATGCAGTCCATGAAGAAGATGGGCGGCATCAAGTCCATGCTGAATATGCTGCCGGGCTTCTCCGGCAAGGATATCGACGTGGACGAGAACGCGATGAAGAAGCCCGAGGCCATCATCCGTTCCATGACGCCCCGCGAGCGCCGCAACCCCAAGCTCCTCAACGCCAGCCGCCGCAAGCGCATCGCTGCGGGCTCCGGCACCACCGTGCAGGACGTCAACCAGCTGATCCGGCAGTTTGAGAACGCCAAGGACATGATGAAGAAGATGACCGCCCAGATGAAGGGCGGCAAGGGCCAGCGCATGATGCGCCGCTTCTCCGGCCTCAAGTAAGCCGGCGGCCCCCACAACATTGCGTGGTATCATAGAGCAAGCGGTAACAGCCGAAGTGCATATGATTTCCATATAGATCAATACAGATACGATTTTAGGAGGAAACAACAATGGCAGTTAAGATTCGTCTCAAGCGCATGGGCATGAAGAAGCACCCCTTCTACCGCGTGGTCGTGGCTGACGTGAAGAGCCCCCGCGACGGCCGCTTCATCGAGGAGATCGGCTACTACAACCCCATGACCCAGCCCGCTGAGATCAAGGTTGACGGCGAGCGCGCCAAGTACTGGCTGGTCAGCGGCGCTCAGCCCACTGACACTGTTCGCGTTCTGCTGAAGAAGACCGGCGTGATCGAGAAGTAAGCGGACTCCGTCCGTCTTCTTCTCAACGGACGCTTGATCTCTGCCTGTGCGGGATCAGGCTTTCGTTGTGCGCCAGTCGGCAGAAAGGACAGTCTCATGCAAGAATTGCTCACTTTCGTGGCGAAGTCCCTGGTGGATCATCCCGACCAGGTCGTCGTCCGCGAGACCGAGGGCGAAGCCATCATCCTGGAGCTCTCCGTGGCTGAGGATGACATGGGCAAGGTCATCGGCAAGAACGGCCGCATCGCCAAGGCCATCCGCGCGGTGGTCAAGGCTGCTACGGCCAAGAACAGCAAGCCGGTTTACGTCGAGATCGTCGACGAACGCCAGTAATCACACACGAGGCGCGGGAAAGGTGATTTCCTGCGCCTTTTTTGCAAGGGAAGAGGGGCTGGGCTGTGGAAGAACAGAAGATTGCTGAGATCAGGCGGTTCAGCCTGGAGATGCTGGATATCCTGGACTGGTATCACCAGGAAATAAACGCGCGCAATGCCCGCGCCTATGAGGAGTATTTGCAGAAGCGCAGGAAGTCCTGCGCAGGGATTTTCGGCTACGTGCTTTCCTGTATCGGAAAGGCATTCATGGTCGCGATCGGCAATGGGCATTGGGTCGATTTTGAAACCTTTGCGGCCTATAAGGAACGCACAGTGACAGGCGCATCCAATCACTATGGCGTCAGGTATGCGCAATACCTCATGCGGCTGTGTACGTCGATGCCAGAGGCGATCCGGAATACAAGAGCGGCGCTGGAAACGGATGATGCGCTGCTGAAGAAGTTCTATCAGGTCGTGATGGAGAAGAGATCGCATCAGGATGTCGTCAAGCCGTTTATCTGGGCGATCCTTGCCTGCAATGTGAATCTGCCATTCGTGGAAAGCGACTGGAATGAGTATTTCGATATTTCGAGAAATGTGGTGTCCAGGGATATGCCGGGCCTTGATTACGTCACCCGGATCCGCAATGCTTATCGAGAGCATGACGAGCGAATGAAACAATGAGGAGTAACCCCATGAATGAATATCTGATGATCGGCGAAGTGCTCAAGCCCCAGGGCATCCGGGGCGAGGTGAAGGTGAAGCCGTATGCGGCCAACCACGATGACTTCCGCAGCTGGAAGACCCTGTACATCAAGCAGGGTGAGACGTACGAGCCCGTCAAGGCCAAGTGCAGCCGCGTCCACGATGGTTTTGTGTACGTGACGCTGGGCGAATGCGCCTCCATGGAGGACGCGGAGAAGCTGCGCGGCGTGCAGCTGTGGATCGACCGCGCCCATGCCAATCCCCTGGAGGAGGACGAGGTGTATGTCTCCGACCTCATCGGCTGCGAGGGCGTCGACGAAGAGGGAAAATCCATCGGCGTGCTGGCGGACGTGCTGCAGCATGGCGTGGTGGACGTGTACGTCTTCCGCGCGAAGGGCAAGTCCGTCATGGCGCCGGCGCTGAAGGCCGTGTTCCCCACGGTGGACGTGGTCGCCAAGCGCATCTCCGTCGTCCGCGAGCGGCTCGATGAAGTCGCCGTCTGGGAGGAGTAAGCGATGAAGATCACCATCCTGACCATCTTCCCGGAGATGTTTGAGAGCGTGCTGGCCTCCAGCATCCTGGGCCGCGCGAGGGAGCAGGGGCTGATCGAGGTGGAGTGCGTCGACATCCGCCCCTTCTCCACCCTCAAGCACAAGAACACGGACGATTATCCCTTCGGCGGCGGCGCGGGTATGGTGATGCTGGCCCAGCCGATCATGGACGCAATGGATGCTGTGACGGGGGAGAGCTTCTCCGGCAAGCGCATCTACATGGGTCCGCGCGGTACGACGCTGACCACCGCCAAGGCCCGCGAGCTGGCGCAGGAGGAGCACCTGGTGCTGCTCTGCGGCCACTATGAGGGTGTGGATCAGCGTGCGCTGGACGCCTGCATCGACGAGGAGATCTCCATCGGCGACTACATCCTCACCGGCGGCGAGCTGGCGGCGATGGTGCTGACGGACTGCGTCAGCCGCTTTATTCCGGGCGTGCTGGGTTCGGGGGAGTCCGCCGAGGAGGAGAGCTTCTCCGACGGATTGCTGGAGTACCCGCAGTACACCCGACCTCGCGAAATTCGCGGCATGGAGGTGCCCGAGATCCTGCTCAGCGGCGACCACGCGAAGATCCGCGCATGGCGGCGCATGGAGTCCCTGAAGGCCACGAAGCGCTTCCGCCCCGACCTGCTGGAAAAGGCTGACCTGACGGATAAGGAAAAGAAGCTGCTGGAGGAATTGTGATGTTTCTGCGCAAGCTGATGGTGATCGTCGTGCCGCTGCTGCTGGCGGGTCTGCTGTGCGTGGTGTTCCCGCTGCTGCTGGGCATGCCCTTCTGGACGGATGCGCTGGTGGGCCTGCTGCTGGGCGTCTGTCTGGCGCTGCTGCTGCCGCTTTCCGGCGCGTCCAAGCGGCGCGAGCCCTTTGCGGGCCTCCTGTGGGTGCCGGCGGTGATCCTGCTGGTCGTTGTCATCGTGCAGTACCTGGAAACGCGCGGCATTTCCGTGCCGGTGCTGGGCATGCTGCGCACCACCCAGGGCCCGGTGGTGATGGTGGAGTGCGCCTTTATCGGCTATATGCTCACGGCGTTTATCCGCACCAGAAAATGACGGAGCGGGAAGAAATCGTCCACCTGAACCGTTTTATGGACAGAGGGCTGCAAGGTGCGGCCCCGATACCCCCAGTAAGGAGGAATTGATGATGAAAAAGCTGCTGATGCTGCTGGCGGCGCTGCTGCTGGCGGCGCTGCTGCTGGCGGTGATGCCCGCGCTGGCGGAAACGGCGGAGACTCCCGCGGTGCCGGTGGAGATCCTGCCCCAGGGCGAGGGCATGCTGCATATGGCGGACGCGATCGCTGCGGCACAGTCCACCATGGCCGTGCTGCCTGCGGACTGCCTGACCCGTGCAGAGCTCGTTCAGATGAGCGATGAAAGCTGCCAGTGGATCGTGACCATCTTCGACCTGGCGAACTTCGCTGACGGCTGGTGCATCGCGGTGGACGCGGTCTCCGGTACGGTGCTGACCACGGATGCGACGAACATCGGCTATTTCGACACCGTCAGCGCCCGCTGGCAGGCTGTCAAGGGCGTGGAGGCCCTCTGGTCCCTGGAGGACAAGCTCCTCTTTGACACCCTCTACACCATGCAGCCCACCTACGGCCTGCCCATGGAGGGCGATCTGTCCCAGGGCGAGGCGCTGGTGAAGGCCATGGCCGCCGTGGGTGTGACCAACCCCGCTGAGTACCAGGTGGGCTACGGCTACATCATGGGCGCGGGCGACACCAACGGCGTGTGGGAGGTCTGGTTCATGAGCGGCGAGGAGATGATCTACAAGGTCAACCTCGATGCGATCACGGGCGAGATCTATCTGATCGAGCCGGACGAGGAAGGCAATGGCTGACAAGGTGACTTTCCCGCTGGACCGGACGAAAGGGCTGGCGCGGGGCGTTGTGATAGTGGGCTTTGCGTTTCTGGCGCTTGTCTTTGCTGCGGCTACGCTGTACCTTCTCCTGTCCTGCCTGGTTCTGCCCCTCGTTCTGGATGGCCTGTGGGAGACGCCGCTGTTCCTGCTGCCAATATCCGTCTGGACGGGCTGGATGGCGGGGAACTTCGCGCTGATGCTGGGGCATATACTTACCTGCGCGGAGGTCAGCACCGGGGGCGTGACGCTCCTGCGGCCGCTGCGCAAGGCGAAGACATACCCGTGGAGCGAGTTCCAGCAGGTGTGCATCTGTTATTCCTCCTCCGTGCCCGGCAAGAATGACGGCATGAGCGTGCTGTGCTTCATCCGTCACGGGGAAAAGCGGAACATCTACGACCGCTGGAAGACAGACAACGCCTGGCATTACCGGCGGATCACCGTCACCGACCATACGGCGGAGCTTGAAACGGCTGTCCGCGCTCTCTGTCCGATGGAGGTCAGGGATCTGCGCGGCAGCATTGCCTACCCGTTGCAAAAGTGAATCCATCCCTGTCCGTTCGTTCGGGCAGGGATTTTTGCCTGTCTACCACGTCTCCCACGCTTTCCCCTTTACGGGGCGGCCCCGGATGTGATACAATAGTCCCGGAAACGAGTATGGAAGGAGCCACGACTTGAAGCAGAGCAAATGGAGCAGGATATTCAATGCAGCGGTGATCGTGCTGTCCGTGGCGGTGGTGGCGTGGATCGTTCTGTCCACGGACGATCTGGCCAAGGTGGGGGAGGCATTGTCGAGCCTGAATCCCCTCTGGCTGGCGGCGGCCTTCGCCAGCTACGGCGGCTATATGCTGTGCGAGGCGCTGGGCCTGACGGCATTGTTGAGGCCCCACGGCTACCGCATCCGCCTGGGCGATGCGCTGCACCTGTCCCTCATCGGTATCTTCTACGGCTACATTACCCCCGGCTATTCCGGCGGACAGCCGATGGAGATCTACCACATGGTGCGCAGGCGCATCGATGCGGGTGTGTCGCTGTCCTGCGTGGCGGCGCGGCACTTTTTCAACCACCTGACCATCGTGGGGATGACGCTGCTGCTCTGGGCAATGAACGCTTCCTTTGCGCAGACGCAGGTGGGCCATCTCACCGTACTGATCGTCATCGGCCTCATCATGACCTTCGCCAACGTCCCGCTGACGCTGGCGGTGGTGCTGAACCGTCCGCTGGTGGAGCGGTTCGTGCTGTGGTGCATCCGTTTGCTGGAAAGGTGGCGCATCTGCCGTCAGCCGGAAAATTGGCGCGAGAAGGCCATCCACACGATGGACGAGTGCCAGCAGGCCCTGGCCTCGCTGGTGAAGAGCCCCGCGCAGGTGCTGCTACAGCTTGTCATCAGCAGCGCGCAGGGCCTGTGCCTGATGGCGGTGCCCTGCATGGTGTACAAGGCCCTGGGCCTGACGGGTACGGCATGGGTGCATGTGCTGACGATCTCCTTCCTGCTCTTCGTATCGGCCAGCTATGCGCCGCTGCCGGGGGCGACGGGCGCGCAGGAAGGCGGCTTCGTGGTCTTCTTTGCCGGGATCTTCGGCGAAAACGCGCCGGTGGGCCTGCTCATCTGGAGGTTTGTGACGTTCTATCTGTGTCTGCTCGTCGGCTGCGCGGACACGGTTTTCATCAGCAGCCGCGAGCCGCGGCCCTGTGCGCGCGCGGCGATGGAGGAAAGTTTATGAAGCAAGAAGTGCATGGAAATCTGACTGGCATCCGCGATTCGGTGATCGACGCGCTGGCCCAACTGTATCTGTACGAGGTGGAGGATGGCGACTTCCTGCCCAAGGAGCTGATGCAGTTCCTCGCGAAATTT
>JBGVOA010000231.1:0-2741 GCA_045126095.1 Christensenellales bacterium
CGAAGCCGTGGCCGCGTGCCTGGAATTGGGCTACCCCAAGAGCAACATCATCGCAATGGACGGCCCCTTCTCCCGCGAGCTGACCACGGCCCTCTTCGACCAGAAGAGCATCACCGGCGTGATCGTACGCGACGCAACGGACAAGGGTTATCTGCACGAGATGGTGGTTCCCGCCCTCGAGCGCGGCATCCATGTGGTCATGTACGGGCACAAATAAGCAAAACCCACGCAATTCAACGTTGAATTGTGTGGGTTTTTTTCATTTCATCCATTGACAAGCGCCCGTTTGTGTGGTATTTTAGTTTTGTGATCACACAATCCCAAACAAAACCAACCAAATGCAAGGAGGACTGCACATGTACGCCGAGGAACGCCAGCGCGAGATCGCACAGATGATCAAAGAGAACGGCATGGTTTCCATCGCCGACCTGACCGCCCGCTACAGCATCTCCAGCGAGTCCGCCCGCCGCGACCTGCGCGCCCTGGAGCAGCAGGGCCTGTGCAAGCGCACCCACGGCGGTGCGATCTCCCCGCAGCAGGTAAGCGTCCTGCCGCCCCGTGACCGGAATTTCGACGAGATGCCCATCTACGAGAATTACGACCGAATTGCTGCCCACGCCGTCAGCCTTATCCGCCCCGGCGACATGGTGTACCTCACCGGCGGCAGCTTCGGCTACCTGATGCTGCGCCACCTGCCGCAGGATTTGAAGTGCACCCTGGTGGTCAACAATGTGGACCTCGCCTGCCGCCTGCGCCCCTTCACCAACATCGATGTGTACGTCGCCGGCGGACACATGCGGCCCTCCGCCTCCATCGTGGACAGCATGGCCACGGACTTCATGTCCCGATTGCACTTCGACCTGGCCTTCCTCACCAGCGGCGGCCTGACGGCAGACTTCGGCCTGTCCAACGGCACCGACGAAACCGCAACCCTGCAGCGCCAGGTCATCCGCAACAGCCGCAAAAGCGTGCTGCTGATGCCCTCGCAGAAGATCGGCACGGATTCCTTCGTGAAGGTCTGCGGCGCCGCAGCCTTTGACGCGCTCATCACCGACTGGGACTGCGTGGAGGACGAGCTGATGAAGCTGGAGGAAGCAGGCGTGGCCGTCACCGTCGTGCCTGCGCCGGAAAAGGCCGAAGCATAAAGTCCTCAAGGGAAACGCGGGCATTCCGCCGCCAGGTTCAAGCACCTTTCTCTGTACACCGGGAGCATTCCGTGGTACGCTGTATGAAATGACCACACGCAAAAGCGGGAGCCGCCCCACCTTGGGGTGACTCCCGCTTTTCGTCAGCCGAGGACAACCTTCGCAGCTGCCTCCAGCGCCCGACGCTCCGCAATTTCGCGGGCCGAGTGGGTGCGCCCGTCGATCGCCCGGTGCACGTCCACATAATACAGGCCGTCACGGTTGCAGTAGTAACAAATCCGCTTCACGCCCCGCAGCTGGAAGCGCGCCTCCGCGTTGCCCTCCGGGTAGAGCTTCACCATCTGAATCCTGTCCGGCGAAAGGGCCGCGATGAAGGAGATGTAGTGCTGCTTGGTCATGTCGTGGTCAATGCGGACGTAGTACTCGTCCTCCACGCCCTCGATGAAGATCATGTGCTGCTCGTCCGAGGGCTCGGGCTCCGCCGGGGCCAGCTGCACGCCATGGCAGGTGATGGCCGCCCCGCCCATCATGTGGATGACGTTGCCGCACACCGGGCACACAGCAAAGCCCGACCGCAGCATATTGGCCGACACATTGGCGTTGCGCGCCACGCGGCCGCTGAGCAGCTCCGCGACGGACACGCCCAGCGCCTCCGCAATGCTCTCCAGCAGCGAAATATCCGGGTAGCCCTTGCCATTTTCCCATTTGCTGACCGTCTTGTCGCTGACGAAGAGCCGTTCGGCCAGCTGGGCCTGCGTCAGGCCCTTTGATTCCCGCAGCGCGCGGATGGTCGCGCCGGTCACATACTGATCCATACTCGTCACCTCCGCCATTATCATACACGATAGCAGCGGCATTGGCTACCTACGCTGCGTAGAGGCGGGTCATTGCTTGTCCTTCCTGTCCTTCCGCTGGGCAAGGGTATTCAGCCAGAGCCCGACACTCGAGCAGAGCAGTCCGCCGATCAGCAGCACCTTCGATTCGCCGCCCACGCCCGCCATGGACAGGCACAGCATCACGATCGCCCCCACGGGCAGCAGCAGACGGATCACCATCCATACGCACTTCATTTTTCTTTCTCCCCGGAACCATCGTCCGTCTTGTCGTCATCGGCCTTTCGCTGCCCCAGCGTCACGCTGAAGCACAGGCCGACGCCCATACCCAGGCAGATACCGGCACCCATATTGCCCATCGCCGTGCCGAAGCACAGGCCGATGCCCAGGCCCATGCAGAGGCCAATGGGGTTGAATCCGCCGGACTGGTTCTTCTTCGGGTCTGCCATATGAAACGCTCCTCACTCAAACAGCTGCGCATCGCGCTCCAGCCGGTTTTTCTTTTCCTTCAACTTGTAGATGCCCAGGAACAGAAGCACAGCAACCGCTGCAGAAGCACAGGCACAGACCACATTGACAGGAGAATTCCACGCAATGCCAATGCCCAGGTTATAGAGGCCTACGCCGACATTCGCCGCCGTCAACGGCAGCAGCAGCCGGATAATCCCCTGCAGGTGCTTGATGCGGGTGGCGTTGTCGCCATGCAGCTCGAATTCGTCGTCCGCCGTCTTCTTACGGAAGTAGACCCACTTCATCACCCGGC
>JBGVOA010000232.1:0-1358 GCA_045126095.1 Christensenellales bacterium
GCGATGCTCATCACGTCGACCATCTCCGCCTGCAGCTGCTCCTGTCCGTAGCGCCCGACAAACGTGTCCGCCGTCTTCGCGCTCTTAACCAGGTTGTACAGCCGCATGATGCTGTCGCCCTCGCCCATGTGACCCTCAAAGTAGGGGAGGAGCGGGTTCGCGCCGCCTTCGGCAGCGTTTGCCTCATCCAACAGTACATCCAGCGTCACGCTGGCCTTGCCCTTCGGCACGACCTTCACCACCGGGCGCACCACCGACAGGAACTCCTTCATTCCGATGGTGTTGTTGATCTCCTGGCGCTGTGTTTCCGTCAGCTCAATGGTTCCGATGTACTCCTTCAGGATGGACAGCACCTCGTTGTCCTGCCTGCTCTTGCTCCTCAGCTCGCGCACCAGCTCCTCGCCCAGCCTCATGTATTCCGCACTGGCGTTCTCGCCACCGCGCAGCAGCGTCGTCTGCATCAGGACAATGCGGTTCATCAGCGCCTTCTCGGAGATCCGGCTGCCATAGAGCGTTTTCAGTCTCTTCGCAGCCGCGCGCAGCTTCTTCTGGTCAAACAGGCTGTTGATCGTGTTCCACATGTCCTCCTCGGACTTTTCGCCCAGCTCCGCCTGCACCGCAGCAAGCTGCTCTGTCGCCTTCGCAATCTGCTCCTGCAACGCCTGGGTCACCTCAGGCAGCGAGTCCTTCGTCGTCAGCAGGCGCACCATTTCACCCGCGGTGGTCATGAGCTTGGCATAGCCGCCCTCATTCTCCGCCTCGATCAGCGCACGCTCAATGGCGTACATCTGCCTCTTCAGCCGCCACAGCTCCTGCTTCGCCTTGCCGCACTCCTTCTCCGGCGTCTCCTTGTTGTCCCGGATGGCAGTCTGCGCCGCAATGGCCTCCGTCACCTCCTGCAGCTTCAGGACATTGCCCTGATACCTGTTCAGCAGCGACTCTTCCGCCGGCGTCATGCCCGTGAAGTCCGTGATGGCCATCAGCGCATCACGCACGCTCAGGTCTGGCTTGAGGCGGCGCTTGGAGTAGCGGATGTCCGGGTTTGCAGGATCGAAGGTTCCGACGTTGTCGGTGGCGGATTTCACCTGATTGCTATCAAACACAACAGCAATTTCCCCACTGATCACGCCGTCGTATCCGTGCTGCCTCAGCGTATCCTGAATGTTCTTGGATACTTCGTCGACGTTGATTTGCAGCTGTGTTGCGACTGCCTCTCTCAAGGTTACCCCCATCACTCGATTGATGAACGGTTTTTCAATCTTGAGGTACACCGGTAACACGCGGCTTCCGTACTTTTCCGTTCCATCCAGTTTCTTTTCAGTGAAGTATATCCCTTCACCAAGAGCCCTCAACCCATG
>JBGVOA010000233.1:0-5595 GCA_045126095.1 Christensenellales bacterium
ACAGGATGCGCCCCACCAGGGCCGCCGCCGCCAAGCCGATGACCAGGATCAGCAGCGCAGGGCCGGGATCAAAGCTGCCGCCGCCCTGTTCACCGGCAGGCGGACTGGCCTTGGGGGCGTTGTCCGCCTCGGGCTGGGGGGCCGGCGTGGGCGTGAGCTCCTGCACGGGCGTGGACTCCGGGGTGGGCGTGGCCTGCGGGGGCTCCGGCGTGGCCGTGGGCGTGGGGACGGGCGTGGGCGACGGCGTGGGCGTGGGCTGTGCGGTCGCCTCGCCTGCCTGGGGCTGCTCCGGCTCTTCGTCGGGGGCCGCCAGGACAAAATCCAGGCTGGGCGGGGTCGCATCGAAGGTCAGCCAGCCAAAGCCCTCGAAGTACACCTCCGTCCAGGCATGGCCCTGCTCGCCGGTGACAATCGCCATGCCCTTTTCGTCCGGCGTGGCCACAAAGCCCTCCACATAGCGGGCCGGAAGCCCCGCAATGCGGCACATGATCGTCATCGCCGAGGCGAAGTGGGTGCAGTAGCCCTGCTTGTCAAAGAGGATGAAGGAGGATACGAAATCCTGCGTGGGGGACTGGATCGGCGCGTCCAGCGTGTATTCGTAGCTGTTGCGCAGGTGCTGCTGCAGCGCCATAGCGGCCTCATAGGGGCTGCGCGCGCTGCTGACCACCTCAAAGACGATGGACTCCAGCTGGCGGTACTCCTCCGCCGTGGAGTCGAAATAGTGCTCCGGCAGGCTGAGGTAGTCCCGGCGGACCTCCTCCCAGCGCGGGTCGATTTCGCCCTCGCAGGCAGCAATGAGCAGCGCCACTCCGCCCTCGCCGGCGACCAGGGGCGGAGCGTCCGCCTCCCACACGTCGCCGACCTCCAGGTTGCGGGTGGTGAACACCTCGCTGCCGGTGTTGAAGTAAGGAATCAGGCTGCCCTCGGTGGACAGGCGCCGCACGCGCTGGGGCAGGAACAGCGTGGAGGCGCTGCCGCCCAGCATGCGGACGATCACCCGCCTGTTCCGCAGCAGCTCGGAGAAGGCGGGGTCGGTAAAGGCAGGCAGGTTGGCATCGAAGGTCGCGTCCCGCAGCTCGCGGAAGCGCGCGCCCTCCCACAGATACCGCTTGGCCTGGGTGCTGTCCTCCCAGGCGCGGCCGTTGTACTCGTTGCGGATCACACCGCGCAGATACACCTTGCGCGGGGTGATCACGGCCATCACCGGCTGCTTGGAGGGATCGGCCGGGCCGCCCATCTGGCCTTCGCCCTGGGGGTAGTAGCCCACGTCCGCCAGGGAAAACTCCTCGCGGCTGCCGGTGAAGAAGAACAGGTCGTAGATGCGCTGGCGCAGGCTTTCCGCCGCATCCCGGAAGGCCGGGATGGACACGCCGCCCACCGCCACCGCGCCATAGCTCAGCAGCACAGTGACCATCGCCAGGGGCAGCACCCGGCGGACGTTCATATCGTGCCCGCCTACCAGCATCAGCGCCACGCTGGCCACCACTGCAGGCAGCAGGCACCAGAGCGCGCCGGGCAGGTTGAACAGCCACAGCAGCACCACCGCCAGCAGAAGCAGCACCAGCGCCGGATAGGGCCCCGCGCTGCGCTGGGTAACAAAGCCCGCCGCCGCGCCGCACAGGACGCTGAGGATCAGCGAGGCCTCCGCACCCACGAAGGGCAGCGCCGTCGGGATGCCCACCACATGCATTTCCAGGGCCTTGAGCACCTCGGCGATGTCGCCTGCGCCGCCCGCAAGCAGCCAGACCACCACCGCAGCAGCGCCCAGGCCGCCCACCGTCCAGGCAGCGCGCTTATCCAGGGAGCCGACGACCGCGCCCACGTTCATCACCGCAAGCACTGCCAGCGCCGCGGGCCACCTCGCCAGCAGCCCCAGGGCATGCAGCAGCGTCAGCGTCAGCCCCAGGCCGTACAGGAGCGTCACCACCGCCGCAGGGATGCTCCGTTCCAGCTTTTCCCGCAGATGGATCGCCTCCCTTCCTTACAACATAATCAGCATATTCTCACACAGGGAATGCGCCCCGCCGTCACATGGGCAGCGGGGTCACATAGCAGACCTCCACGCCCGCGTTCTGCAGGCGGGAAATCATGGGCAGGAGCGCTTCCTCCTCCGGGGTGAAGGTGACCAGATACAGCCGCACATAGGGGCCCATCCGGCGCATGGAGGCCATCGCGTCCACCATGCGGCTGCTCAATTGCGCAGCGATCACGATGGTGCAGCCCACCCGGCGCATGCGGCGCATCTCCAGGTGCAGCACGCGCTCAAAGGGCTCGTCCGCCGTAAACTCGACATGGGCCAGCGATTCCAGGATCGCGGGCATGCCCATGTTCTTGTCCAGCTCGATCGGGTAGCGGCCCAGCAGCGGCATGCGCGCCGGATGCTCCGTGCGCACGTTCTCCTGCATGACGGAGGCCGCCGTCTCCAGCAGCGCATCCTTCACGTCCGCCAGCGCTTCCTCGCTCTGCTGACGCGGCGGCTGCGAGCAGTCCATCAGGATCAGCGCATCAGGCATCACCGGGGCCTCGTAGCGGCGCACCATCAGCTCCTGCTTGCGGGCGGAGAGCTTCCAGTGGATCTTGCGCATCGGGTCGCCCTGCTGCCAGGTGCGGACGTCCGCCGGGCTGGTGACGTCCTCGGAGGCGCGGGCCATGCTTTCGCTGCCGCTCTCCCCCGCCGCATAGATCTGCGGGCCCACCTCAAAGGTCACCGGCAGCACCACCAGGCCGCTGCCTTCCTGACGCGGCTCCACCTTCCGGCTGCATACGCCGAAGAGGTCCGTCACCGTCACCGACTTCACGCCCGTGGGCATCACGCCCACATGGGCCGCATGGCAGGGCACCTCAAACACCGAATCCCGCCCGCTGGCCGCGTCCACCAGCATCGTGCGGGAATCCTCGTCCACGCCCGGGCCCATCTCCACCATAAGGGGCGCCACAGGCACCACGCTGCGGTAGTGCAGCGTCACCTCCAGGGTGACGTGCTCGCCGCGCTGCACCACGCGCTCGCTCAGCCCGCCGGACACGGTCATCGTGCGGGCAGCCAGCCACACGCCCATCACGCTGGACAGGCACAGGAGCAGAATAATCGCCGCGCCGGCCAGGAACACGGGGCTGCCGGTGGAAAAGGCCGCCAGCAGCAGCGCCAGCGTCACCAGCAGCGGGGTTGTCAATCGCAGTTTCATCACAGCTTCACCGGCACCGGCACGCCCGCGAGCACCTTGCGCACGATGCTCTGGGCGGACACACCCTTCATGCGGGCCTCCGGGCTGAGCACCAGGCGGTGGGAAAGCACGGGCAGGGCCATGTGCTGCACGTCCTCAGGGATGATGTAGTCGCGCCCGGCCAGCAGTGCACAGGCCTGGGCCGCATGCACCAGCGCAATGGCCGCACGGGTGGACGCACCCAGCTGCAGCGCAGGCTCCTGGCGGGTAGCCGCCGCGATGGAGGCCACATAATGCCGCACCTCCGGCGAGCAGTACACCTGATGAACCATCTCCTGCAGGGCCAGGATGTCCTGGGCGGAGCAGACGGGCTCGATGGTCGCCATGGGCTTCACCGTGCCGGAATAGCGCTCCAGTACGTCCATCTCCTGCTCCACCGTGGGGTAGCCGATGGACACGCGCAGGAAGAAGCGGTCCATCTGCGCCTCAGGCAGCGGATAGGTGCCCACGAATTCGCCGGGGTTCTGCGTCGCCAGCACGATGAAGGGCTGGGGCACGGCATGGGTCACGCCGTCCACCGTCACCTGATGCTCCTCCATCACCTCCAGCAGGGCGCTCTGCGTTTTGGGGCTGGTGCGGTTGATTTCGTCCGCCAGCACCACCTGGGCCATCACCGCGCCCTCCTTGAACTCCATCTCGCCCGTGCGCATGTTGACCATGGTAAAGCCGGTCACGTCCGAGGGCATGAGGTCGGGGGTGAACTGGATGCGGCGGAAGGAGCAGGCCAGGGACTTCGCCAGGGCGGACGCGAGGGTCGTCTTGCCCACGCCGGGCACGTCCTCAATGAGCACATGGCCACGGCACAAAAGGGCGATCAGCGCCAGCTCCGCGGCCTCCTCCTTGCCCACGATGACCTTGCCGATATTGTCGAGCAGTGCGCCGATAATGCGCCGGGGCTGCTGGATCATACACATTGCCTCCAATTTTAAGCAGAATGACAATAGTATACCCCTTTTCGGCGGATAATGCAAGAGGAGGCCCCGAAAGCCGCTTTTCCGGCGGACTGCACGCAAAAGCCGGAGCATTTCTGCTCCGGAACTGCTTGTCAAAAAAAGTCCTATTGCAGTATCACCCTTGATTCTTCAAGTTTTTTCAAAAACGACATTTCAGCAGCTGTGCTGAGCATGCAAGGTGCCGCTTTCGACGGCGAAAGCGGCGGAAAGCCGCTGGGGAAATCGAAAGGCGATTTCCCCAGACCCCTCCGCTTCCTTGTATGTAGGTCGCGCGGCTGCGACCCGGGGCGGCTCAGGTTGCGGTGGATTCCCCGAATTTCCGCTAACGCGGAAGGAATCCACCGCAAATTCGCCGCATCGCTTCCGTGCTTGTTGAGCGGCAGCCGCAGGAACTGTGAAGATTCCATGTGCCGTATCATTACTATTTTGACAGGCTGAGCCGGAGCATTTCTGCTCCGGAAAAGACTCTCTCAGTCAATCTCCACCACGCCCGGATACCAGGCCATGACCTCGCTCGCCTGGTTGACGAAGGTGGTGGCAGCCTGCGGCTCCGCCTGGTAGGCCTTTCCCTCCACGGTCACCTTCACCTGCTTCACCCCCGGGAACTGGCTGGCAGTGAAGACGATGGCCTGCAGGGCCTGCTGACCGCCGTCGGAATGCTGGGCGATCTGCGCAAACTCGTTGGTGAAGTCGATGGTGGCCACGCCGTTTTTCACGGATACCGCCTTCACGCCGCAGTCGCCGGGCAGGGCGCATTCCAGACCGCTGTCGCTCTGGGGGCCCTTGGCCAGTTCCAGGATCGCCGTAGGCAGGTCTGCCGGGGAAAACACCGTGCGCGTCACCGGCACCAGCATGCGTCCGCTGGCCGAGGGGAAATACAGCTGCACCTGATCCGCATAGGCGCTGGACATCGTCGCCACGCTCTCCAGGTTGATCGTGTCCGCCGTGAACACGCCGGACACATCCGTGCCGTGGGTGAGCTTGGAGCGCTTCTGGCCGTCGAAGAGGAAAGAGACCTCCTCCACCGTGTCAAAGCCGCAGAGAGTGGCCGCCACGCCCTGCACCATCAGCAGCTCCTCCTCGGCGCTCATGCAGTTCAGGGCCTCGGCGCTCATGTCCACACGGGCCTTGCCGCCGGAAATGTCGATGTCAAAGCTGACCCCCTCGGGCACCACGTTCGTCAGGCCCATGCGGGCCGCCGCCAGGTCGTTTTCGGCGGACTGCACCATCAGGGCCAGGGTCGCCTTGGCGATGCCGTCCTGCAGGGGAATCTGCCGCGTCACGGGCACAAGGTAGCCGTCGCCATCCTCATACCAGCAGACGGTGGAGACCATCTCCGCATCACTTTCCAGGGTCAGGGAGGTTTCGGCGGAGGTGGGCGGCTCCTCCCAGATCATCGTCTGCGTTGTGTCGCCGCCGCC
>JBGVOA010000234.1:0-1841 GCA_045126095.1 Christensenellales bacterium
GCTTGATCATGTTGCGGTCGGCCTCGATCATGCAGCTCTGGGCGGGCTCCAGCAGGAAGGTGTCCTCCGGGGTGACCATGGCGGCCTCCCGGTGGAGCTCCGTGGCCACCTCCAGCACGTCGAAGCGGCTCATTTCCATCATCAGCGTCTTCTTGTCGTGGCGGGCCAGGAAGAGCAGGCTCTCCACCAGCTCCTTCATGCTGGCGGTCTCCTGGGCGATGGCGGAGATGCCCTCGTCCAGCACCTCAGGATCAGATTTGCCCCAGCGCTGCAGCATGCTCACATAGCCCTGGATGACGGCTATGGGCGTGCGCAGCTCGTGGGAGGCGTCGGAGACGAACTGCTTCTGGCTGTTGTAGCTGCGCTCGATGCGGTCAAGCATGCTGTTGATGACGGAAGCCAGATCCTTCAATTCGTTCTTCGTGCCCGCGATGTTGATGCGGTTGGAGAGGTTGGAGGCGGAGAGGGTGGTGGCCATTTCCGTGATGTCGCGGATGGGGGCCAGCACGGACTTGTGCAGGCTCTCGCGCCTGCGGACGAAGATGATCATCCGCATGACGTCGATCAGCGCCACGGCCCCCAGCAGCCAGAACCAGGTGGTCATCTGCTGGCGCAGGCTGATCTCCAGCCGCAGACTCTGCCCGGAGACGTGCGCAGCCTCAGTGATCAGCAGGGGGGTGCCGTTCGTCATCTGCATGGAGACAACCCGGTAGCGCAGGAAGGGAAGTGCGCCGCCGGAAAAGGGCACGTCCACCAGCTGGGCGGAAAGGCTGCCATCCTGCAGGACGAGCTGGGTGAAGGCGCCCTCCGCGTCAGGCGAAACGGCGGACAGGCGGTTGATGTCGCCTTCGATGTCCGCCAGCACCGTGCCGCCAAAGACCAGCGTGGTCAGGAGCATCGCCAGGAGTGTGGTGCGCAGCAGCTGCCAGCTGTAATGCAGCGCGATGCGGAAGGTCAGCGACAGACGGAAGTTGCTGAGCATGTAGCGGATGCGTGTTTGTCCGCCGCGCATTTCCGCTTTGAGGGCTTTCCGGTCTGCCCGACGCTGGCGGCGGGTTTCGCGCTTACTCATACTGGAACTTGTAGCCCACGGCGCGGATGGTGTGGATGGTCTTCACGCCAAAGGGCTCGTCGATCTTGTGGCGGAGGTAGCGGATATACACGTCCACCACGTTGGTATCGCCGGTGTAGTCGTAGCCCCACACGTCCGAAAGGAGGGCGTCGCGGCTGACGGCCTGGCCCGCATGCTCCATGAGGTAGCGCAGGAGGTCGAACTCCTTCTTCGTCAGCTGCACGGGCTTGCCGGAGAAGGTGACGGTGTAGCTGCCCGGGTCCAGGGACAGCGGGCCTGCGCTGAGGACGGAAGGCGCGGCAGGAGCGGAGGCGCGGTGCTTTTTGAGGCCCACGCGGATGCGCGCCAGCAGCTCCTCGATGGCGAAGGGCTTGGTCATGTAGTCGTCCGCACCCATGTCCAGGCCCATCACCTTGTCGGACACGTCGTCCTTGGCGGTGAGCATGATGATGGGCAGGTCGCTCTCATGGCGCAGGCGGCGGCAGACCTCAATGCCGCTGAGCTCAGGCAGCATCAGATCAAGGATCATCAGGTCGGGCTTCCACGTCAGTGCCTTTTCCAGGCCTGTGCGGCCATCTCCGGCGGTCTCGACCTCGTAGCCCTCGTGGATCAGCTCCAGCTCCAGGAATCGGGCGATCTTGCGCTCGTCCTCCACGATCAGGATCTTGCTCATGGTGTTTCCTCCTCATGCGAAAGAGGGAATGCCGCGGGTGCATTCCCTGATTGGTTACTCGATGGTGGCGCTGGTGAAGCCCTCGCTGTCGCCCTC
>JBGVOA010000235.1:0-7275 GCA_045126095.1 Christensenellales bacterium
GCCGCTTCGTGGATTCTGAGGAGCTGCTGGGCGGTCTGTTCTTCCTGACCGATGACAAGGCTGCCTCCGCCATCACCGGCGTGGTGCTGCCCATCGACTGCGGCTTCGCTGCCTACTCCGGCGTGTAACAAATCTGTTAACACAAAGGAACCCCTTGAAAATACCGGTTGATTCTGGTATAATAGCATCAGGTTTAGAACAGCTATGCTGTTCAAATAGGAAAGGAGAACACCTACTATGAAGAAGATCGTTGCTCTGTTCATGGCCCTGCTCATGCTGCTGGGCACCGTTGCGCTGGCTGATGCCACTCCCCTGGCTGACTTCGGCACCGAGAACACCCTGGTCTACGCCCGCACCGTCGCCTACGAGGCTGGCGAAGTGGACGTCCTGGGCAACCCCACCAACGTTAACGGCTGCCCCGTTGGCTACGCTCACGTCACCTCCTGGCGCGGCGAGTGGGAGCTGGCTGCTGCTTACGTGTCTGAGGAAGGCATCGAGGAGTTCGAGTTCGAAGATGTTGAGCCCGGCTACTACGCTGTGACCCCCGGCGTCATCCTGAGCCTGACCCCCGTGTACGACAAGGGCGCCAGCCATCCCAACGGCGTCATGTCCGATCAGGCCGCTTACCTGCACGCTCACGCCTACGGCATGACCGGCACCCTGACCATGCCCGAGGAGATCGATGACCAGTACACCCTCGAGGCTGAGTTCGACGCTTGGAACTACACCTCCCGCGGCGAGCTGGATGCTGACATGAACTTCGGCCCCATCAAGATCTCCTTCAAGAAGGGCGATGACGACTTCCTGTACTGGAACGACCTGACCGGCTTCGACTGGGAGGACATCGACGAGTTCAAGTACTTCGGCATGAACGAGGATGGCCAGATCCTGGTCTGCGCTGCCAACAAGAACATCGCCACCAACGATAAGGCGAAGATCTACTACGCGCTGATCTTCAACCCCGTCGTGGCTGAGGAAGTTGCTGAGTAATCTCAACCCCATAAGGCCGTGACCCCGCATTGCCGGTGGTCACGGCCTTTTTTCTTCTCTTCCTTTGGCATAGAAACGGAGCGCACCGTTCTTAGCGGTACGCTCCGTTCTGATTTATTCGGGCCGTGCGTTGGTAACCTCCAGCAGCTCCAGCACCTCGCCAAAGTAGGTCTCGACCTCCGCATTGGTCAGCTTCATGGCTTTCTTCAGCAGCTCCGGGATCTTCCGGGGCCGCACGCGGGCGTAGTACTTGGTGGCGCTGATGTTGGTGTTCCAGTTGGAGAGCTTCATGTTGTTCCAGCGCTCGATGTGCCGGGGCAGGATGGGCTCCAGCTGAGCGATCACCTCGTCAAACCGCGCCTCCACGTCCGGCCACTGGAATTTGGTCTCCAGCAGCTCTGCAATGCGCATAAGGAAGCGCGCCTTGTATTCCGGCACCGCCAGCAGGGCGTTGAGCGGCTCGTGGCGGAAGCCCTGGATCTTGCCAGACACGGGCTTGATGTAGTACTCCAGCGGCGTCTTATCCAGGTTGCGCCAGCAGGCCTCCACGTCGAAGAGGAGGTAGCGCCATTTGCCGCCGGGCACGCGGTACACGCGCACATTGGTGAAGTCCACATTGCCCAGGATGATCTGGTAGGCCGCGTGGGTGAACATGCTGTCGATATCCAGCCGTTCCTCGACGTACGCCAGGTTTTCCGGGTCGTTCAGGTCATTCGTCTTGCAGAAGTCGCACAGGGCCAGCCAATCCTCGTTGTCACCGTTCTGGGTGTAGCGGTCAGTGCCGGTGCGGGTCAGAATGTCAATGCTGTCGATGGCTACCTCGTCCGTCACACCCTCGTAAGCGGCGATAAAGTGCTTGTTGATCTTCTCGCGCAGGTTGTAGTGGCCCCAGTATTCGCCGTTGATGTACACCTGGATGACCACATGGTCCTGATAGAGGATGCCCTCCCCTTCCGCCAGGGAGGAGGCGACGATATCACGCAGGCGGGTGGCGGAGAAGTCCGAATTGGCCGCCCGCAGCAGCACGGATTTGTACTCCGTATAATCGCGGGTCGGGAAGGGGTTGAAGGCGAAGGCCTCCGCGCCGTAGGACTTGCGGGCATAGAGCGCGATGGACTTCTGCGCATTCTGCCGCGCGGAATGCCCCGAGGCCGTGAAGGTGCCCACCTGGTTGATCTCGCACGCGCCCGCCATGTTGAAGTACTCAATGTTGACCGGGTACTCCAGCTCCTTGTCGTAGTTGGGCGTGCTGCCGGTGCCCTTGACCAGCGCGCCGGTCTTGCGGTTGAAGAGGTACTTGTCATCCGTCACCAGGCAGACCACGGGCGTGAGCTGCTCCGGCTCCACCAGGTAGGTGGCGCTGACGGGCATGGAAGGCGCCTCGCCCTCCCTGAAGGCGCAGATCCGCAGGGCCGTGGTTTCCGTGATCGCCAGGCCCTCCGCAGGGAATTCCCGATCGGCGGATGTAGGCGTTTCACCATCGGTGGTATAGCGCAGGGTTGCGCCGTGGGGCGCAGCGGCCGTCACCGTCACGCCCTGGGGGTAAAAGCCGCCCATGGTCAGGCCTGTGGCAGGCTCCGTCACCGCGCTGTACGCCGTGCTGCCGTTGGCCTTGCCCGGCGTGCCCTCGCCCAGATAGGCGTATTCGCTGCCGCCGGCGGGCAAGCCGTAGCTGATGTTGACGTACTGCTGGGGGAACTCCAGCGTCTGCACCAGCTGCACATCATTATCGGACAGGTAGAGCTTCTCTCCCGCCGCCGAGAGGCTGAAGGGCGCGTAGAACTCGCTGCCGGAGCCGGGCGCAGCGCCGTCCTCCCCCGTGCAGTACACGATCAGCCGCGCGCCAGCCTTGAGCCGCGTCCCCTCCGGGAAGGTGAACTTCTGCAGGTTTTTCTTGCCGTCGGACAGATGCCAGCCGCTCAGGTCCGCCACGCTCCGGCCATCATTATGCAGCTCCACCCAATCGTAGCTTTCGCCATCCTCATACACGCCGTTGGAGGCCATCACCTCGCTGATGACCACGTCCGCCAGCGCCGCTGCGGGCAGCAGCAGCATAAGCGCCAGCAGCAAACACAGCTTTCTCTGCATATCATCGCTCCTTTGCGGCGGACTCCGCATCCGCCTCGGCATTCCATTCGACAGGGAGCGCGCAAATCCCTTTTTCCAGCGCGCAGGCCCGACTTTTCCCGGGAATTTACAGTCATTTCGCAAATCCGGGGTAAGTTTTGGGCAAATGCTCATATTCTGAGCACATGTAAACCCCGATGCTCACGACGTGAGCGTGACAAACCCCAGCCGTTCCGTTATTATAATAATATAAGCGTGCCGCTGACGGCACAGAATACCGGAGGCTGCCTGATGGAAAAGAGATATCGCGTCAACCTGGACAGCGGCATCCTGCACGACCTGGCGCTGCCCTGCTGGTGGGCGACCCACACCCGTGCAAAGCGCACCGCAGACTATGCCTCGCAGGAGGAAGCCTGCGCCGCGTTGCGTGCCGCGGGCCTGGAGCCGATCGTGTGCGGCCGCTGCAGCCAGCGCAAGACCAGCAAGAAGTACCTTGCAGAGCATCCAGACGCCACCGAGCCGGTCTGCTGACCGAATGCCGACTGACCGAATCATGGCGCGCAGACCGCTATGCACGCCGTCGCTTCGGACACCGCCGCCGCTGAGCGTATCTTCGCCTTCCCCCCGGCTGTGGACAGCTGCCGAGTCCCGCTCATACCGGCCCCCGGGCTGTATGAAATACAACATTAAGGAGAATCCCCATGCTCGAACTCATCACCCTTGGTTCCCTGGCCGTCGTTGCCGCGCTTGTCTACCTGATGTACTCCCTCGCCCGCAACTTCCAGCAGGCTGCTGCGGACAAGGGCTATGTCGGCCGCCGCTACTTCCACTACTGCTTCTGGCTGGGTTTGCCCGGCATGCTGCTGGTCATCGCGCTGCCCAACAAGAACGCTGGGAATACTGCCGCCGTCAACAACTCCTGGCAGCTGCCCTCTCTGTAATGGAGGTGCACCATGTCTGAAACCGCATTCCAGCAGCTTTTCCGGCTGCCAGCGCAGCATCTTCCCGGCTGTCCCATCCTCATCGAGGCAGGTGCGCTGCTGCTGCACGTTCCCAGCCAGTCCCTCCTGGCCCAGCTCAAGCTCCTTCCGCTGAACGGCAAGGCCCCAAAGGCCGTGATCGTCCGCCTGGAGCTGTTCGACGTGACCGGCGGGTCCCTGGGCTCCTGCGAGCACCAGTACCTTGATCTCAACACTCCGGCGGACGCGTCCTTCGGCAGCCAGACGCCCATCCGCATCAGCGACAACACCGCCCGCAGCTATACCGTAACCGTGCTGACCGTCATCTTCCAGGACGGTGAAACCTGGCAGAACACCGATGCGCAACCCCACGCCGCCCTGCCCGAGGGTGAGCCGCTTCCCTTTGGCGGCGAGCTGCTGGAGCAGTACAGGCGGAGCCTCGGCAGCAAGCAGCTGACCCTCTTCCCGCAGAGATATGATACCCTGTGGATGTGCGGCTGCCGCAGCTGGAACATCAGTGCCCGTGAAGAGTGCCGCACCTGCCTCGCCAGCCTCACCAGGCAGCAGGAGCTGGCCTCTGCCGAAGCCGTGCGTCCCCTGCTGGAGCAGCACAAGCAGCAGACCGCCAAAGCTTCGGCCGCCCGTAAGCGCAAGATCACACTCGTTGTTACCCTGTGCCTGAGCGTCGTGATCCTGCTGGTTCTGACCTACACCGTTTTCCTCCCCGGTCTCTTCAACGGCCTGGGGCAAAAGGCTCTGGAGAGTTTTGACTACGCCAAGGCCGCCGAGCACTTTGAAACAGCATACAACTTCCCCGGCAGCAATTGGGAAAAGGTCGAGCATGCCCAGATGCTGCACGATCTCAGCACCGCCAACATGCAGGTAGCCTACACGGAGGACGGCGCAGCATACTACGCCTCCATCGGCAGCAGGAACTACCCCGACTATGCGCTGCTCGGCGTTGACAACGGGAAGCTGTGGCTGAAGACCGCTGAAATCGCCAGCCGGTATGCGGAGGTGTGCAACACCCCCGGCTACAGCCGTCTGCTGGTCAAGCATGTGGACAGCGGTTACCGCGGCAAAACGGAATACCTGCTCATCAACCCCGTCACCGGCACAGGAACCGGCACCGGCCTTGAGTACATCGCCGATTACGGCGTTTCCGAGGGCATCCTGTGGGTGAAGGGCCATACCGCCCAGTCATACACGTACTACTACTACTTCTATTCTGCCGACGGCAGGCGTATCGGCGGCTCCTACTACGACATCGCGCCCTTTGCCGGCGGACACGCTGCGGTCAAATCCAGTCGTACAAGCAACTGGAGCATCATTGACAAGCAGGGCAAAACCGTCACCATCAACTCCACCTACCTGTCCGAGGAGATCAAGCCCCTGGACAACGGCTGCTACATCTACAAAAAAGATGGAAAATACGGCCTGCTGAATGCACAGGGTAAGATCGCCATTCAGCCCAGTTACAGCAGCATGACCTACGTCAACGGCGTTTGCATCGCCTACCGTTCCGGCGGCGTATACCATGTGCTGTCCTGCAGCGGTAATTCACTCCTTTCCCCGACAGCCAACCGCATCCAGGCGTATCACAAGGGCCTGTCTGTCGGCCAGGGTGGCTCTGCGAAATACTACGCCATTGAAAACGGACAGCTTGTCCTCTCTGACCAGATGGCCCTCTATGAAGACACCACTGCGAGAGGCTCCGGCTTCATGTATGGCAACGCATACACCGGTTTCAACAGCATTTCTTCCCCGGACACGGCCACTGAAACCATGGGCGAATTCAAGAACGGTCTGGCCGTTGCCCGCAAGGGAACAGGATATGGCTATGTCAACGCGCAGGGAAAATTCGTCATCCCGCCCGAGCACCAGGGCGCAACGGATTTCTGCGGCAATGTGGCCGTGGTCAACACCACGGTGGACATGCCTGCCGACGCACATGGTTCCCGCTTCGCGCTCATCAACCGCGAGGGCAGCATCCTGGTGGATAATGTCCAAAGCTACGAATTCAACGGCGATGTCGTGCTGCTCCGCGTCACAACCTTGGAAGGCCAGGTCAACATGATCTACACCTCCGACGGCGTGCGCATTTTCTGACGCGATATCCCCTCCAGACAAAGCTCGGCCCCTCCCCGCCACACGGCAGAGAGGGGCCATTTTGCATTTGTTACGGATCAGTCACCCAGATAGGCTTTGCGCACATCATCGTTGTGCAGCAGCTCGTCCGCCGGGCCGGACATGGTGATGTTGCCGGTCTCCATAACGTACGCGCGGTCCGCCACGGACAGCGCCGCCTGGGCGTTCTGCTCGATCAGCAGGATCGTCACGCCCTGGGCATGCAGCTCCTTGATGATATCGAAGATCTGCTCCACCAGGATGGGCGCCAGGCCCATGGAGGGCTCGTCCAGCATCAGCAGGCGGGGCTTGGACATCATCGCGCGGGCGATGGCCAGCATCTGCTGCTCGCCGCCGGAAAGGGTGCCGGCGATCTGCTTCTCACGCTCCTTCAGGCGGGGGAAGCGGGCGAACATCTCCTCGATGCTGTCGGGGATCTCCTTGGGCGGACGGGTGTAGCCGCCCATCTCCAGGTTTTCCTTCACCGTCATCTGCTGGAAGATGCGGCGGCCCTCCGGACACAGCGCCATGCCCAGGGACACGGTCTGGTTCGCCGGAACGCTGCTCAGCGGCGTGCCATCGAAGGTGATCAGGCCGCTGCGGGGACGCAGCAGACCCGCCACGGTGTTGAGCGTGGTGGACTTGCCCGCGCCGTTCGCGCCGATCAGCGTCACGATCTCGCCCTCGTTGACCTCAAAGGAAACGCCCTTGATGGCGTGGATCGCGCCATAATAAACGTGGATATCCTCAACCTTCAGCAGGCTCACTGGTCTCCCTCCTTCTTCTGGGAACCGAGGTACGCCTCGATGACCACCGGGTTGTTCTGGATCTCCTCCGGGGTGCCCTTGGCGATGATGCGGCCGTAGTTCAGCACGCAGATGCCCTCGCAGATGCCCATGACCAGGTTCATGTCGTGCTCGATGAGCATCACGGCAATCTGGAACTGGTCGCGGATCTTGATGATGTTCTGCATCAGCTCCTCGGTCTCGTGGGGGTTCATGCCCGCAGCGGGCTCGTCCAGCAGCAGCAGGGACGGCTCGGTGGCCAGGGCGCGAACGATCTCCAGGCGGCGCTGTGCACCATAGGGCAGAGAACCTGCCTCATGGCCTGCCAGATCCTGCATGTCGAAGAT
>JBGVOA010000236.1:0-6100 GCA_045126095.1 Christensenellales bacterium
GTGATGATCATCACCGTATCATTCTTACGAACGTGCATCTCTTCCGCCTCCTCTTACAGAACTTCGGGAGCCAGGGAGACGATCTTCATGAAGTCCTTCTCACGCAGCTCGCGGGCAACAGGTCCAAAGATACGGGTGCCGCGGGGGTTCTTATCATCCTTGATGATAACGGCAGCGTTATCGTCAAACTTGATGTAAGAGCCGTCGGGGCGGCGCTTGTTCTTGCGCATACGGACGATGACGGCCTTGACGACGTCGCCCTTCTTCACGGTGCCGCCGGGGGTCGCGGTCTTGACGCTCGCCACGATGATGTCACCGATGGAGCCGTCACGCCGGAAAGAACCGCCCAGCACACGGATGCACATGATTTCCTTGGCGCCGGAGTTATCGGCGACCTTAAGCCGGGTTTGCGGCTGAATCATAGGGTTTTTCCTCCTTACTCGACGTGAGGCTTACTTGGCCTTCTCGATGATCTCGACCAGGCGCCAGCGCTTGTCCTTGGACAGCGGACGGGTCTCCATCACGCGGATGGTGTCGCCAATGCCGCACTCGTTGTTCTCGTCATGAACCTTCAGCTTGGAAGTCTTGTTCATGATCTTGCCGTACAGCGGATGACGCACGCGGGTCTTGATCTGGATGACGACGGTCTTGTCCATCTTGTCAGACACGACAACGCCGATACGGGTCTTGCGCAGACCACGCTCCACAGTGTTGATATTCTCAGACATGGCAGCAGCTGCCTCCTTCCACTCTCACTTAAGCCTTTTCCTGCTGGCGAAGCACGGTCAGCGCACGGGCGATGTCGCGCTTCACAGCAGCGATCTGCATGGTATTCTGCAGCTGGCCAGTAGCGAGCTGGAAACGAAGGTTAAAGAGCTCCTTCTTCAGCTCAGCAACCTTCGCGGTCAGCTGATCCTTGCTCATGGAAACAAACTCATTCGCCTTCATTACTCTTCACCAGCCTCTTCGGTCGCGGGCTTTTCAGCGCGCTTGATGAACTTGGTCTTCAGGGGCAGCTTGTGGGACGCCAGGCGCAGAGCCTCGCGGGCAGCCTCCTCAGGAACGCCGGAAACCTCAAACAGCACACGGCCGGGCTTCACGACAGCAACCCAGTACTCCGGGGTGCCCTTGCCGGAACCCATTCGGGTCTCAGCGGGCTTCTCGGTCACGGGCTTATCGGGGAAGATCTTGATCCAGACCTGGCCACCGCGCTTGGTGTAGCGGGTCAGCGCGATACGGGCAGCCTCGATCTGCTGGGAGGTCACCCAGCAGGGCTCGGTGGCCTGCAGGCCGTAATCGCCGTAAGCCAGGAAGTTGCCGCGGTGGGCGGCACCCTTCATGCGGCCGCGGAACACCTTGCGGCGCTTGACTCTCTTGGGCATCAGCATGGTTACTTGACCTCCTTCGCGGCGGGAGCCTTCTTAGCCTTGGGGAGGATCTGGCCCTTGTAGATCCAGACCTTCACGCCCAGGCGGCCGAAGGTGGTCTTCGCCTCGGCAAAGCCGTAGTCGATGTTGGCACGCAGGGTCTGCAGCGGAATGGAGCCCTCGTGGTAGTGCTCGGTGCGGGCGATATCAGCGCCGCCCAGACGGCCGGACACGCTGGTCTTGATACCCTTCACGGCGGGGTGCTTCATGGCGCGGCCCTGAGCCTGCTTCAGCGCGCGGCGGAAGCTGACGCGCTTCTCCAGCTGAGCAGCGATGCTCTCGGCGACCAGCTGAGCGTCCGCATCGGCGTCGCCCTGCTTGATCTCCACCACATTCACGCGGAAGGGGCACTTGACGATCGCCGCGATCTTCTGCTTGAGAATATCGATGTTGGCGGGCTTCGTCTCGGTCTTCTTGCCGATGAGCATAGCGGGCATCTTGACAAAGATGTTGATGGTAACGTTCTGCGCAGCGCGCTCGATGTCGATGTGGCTGATGCCGCAATCGTAGTAATCGGTCTTGATCATCTTGCGCAGCTTGTTATCCTCGACCAGGTAGTTGGCAAAGTCCTTCTTGCCAGCGTACCAGCGACCGCTCCAGCCGAAGATCACGCCAACGCGTGCGCCGTGCGGATTGACTTTCTGACCCATGGATAAACCTCCTTACGCCTTCTTCTGGTCCAGCACCACGCTGATGTGGCTGGTGCGCTTGAGCATGGGGGACGCGCTGCCGCGGCTGCGGGCAACGTAGCGCTTCAGCGTGGGGCCGGGGTTGGCGTACACTTCGGCGACGTACAGATCCTTGCGGTCCATCTCCTGGTTGTTCACCGCGTTGGCAATGGCGCTGTTGAGCACCTTGAGCACAACGGGGGAAGCGGCCTTGGGGGTATAGGTCAGGATCGCCGCTGCCTCGTCCACACTCTTGCCGCGGATCAGATCGATCACGATCTTCACCTTGCGGGAGGAGATGCGAACGTACTTGGCATGAGCCTTCGGGCGACGATCAGCGTTCGCCTTGCGGGCAGCCGCCTTTTCCTTAGAACGGGTTGCCATTTCGTTTCACTCCTCTCTTACTTGCGGCCGGAAGCCTTGTCACCCGCGTGACCCTTGAAGGTACGGGTGGGGGCAAACTCGCCCAGCTTGTGACCGACCATGTCCTCGGTCACGTAGACCGGCACATGCTTGCGGCCGTCATGCACAGCGATGGTATGGCCGACGAACTGGGGGAAGATCGTGGAAGAGCGGGACCAGGTCTTCACAACGTTCTTCGTGTTCTTGGCGTTCATTTCTTCAATGCGCTTGAACAGCGCAGATTCAACATAGGGGCCCTTCTTAATAGAGCGGCTCATTGATTGGCTGCCTCCTTCCTGTAGGATGCGCGCTTACTTCTTGCTGGCGCGCTTGACGATCATCTTGTTGGAGTACTTCTTGTGCTTGCGGGTCTTCAGGCCCAGAGCGGGCTTGCCCCACGGAGTCACAGGAGCAGGCATACCAACGGGGCTCTTGCCCTCGCCGCCGCCGTGGGGATGGTCGCAGGGGTTCATGACCACACCGCGGACGGTGGGACGGATGCCCATGTGACGCACACGGCCAGCCTTGCCCAGGCGCACATTCTCATGATCGGTGTTGCCCACAGTGCCGATGGTAGCCTTGGCGTTCAGGGGCAGCTTGCGCATTTCGCCCGAGGGCAGACGCACGGTCGCATAGCCATTTTCCTTCGCCATCAGCTGAGCGCTCATGCCGGCGGAACGAACCAGCTGGCCGCCGCGGCCGGGCTTGAGCTCCAGGTTGTGGATCAGGGTGCCAACCGGGATGCAGGACATGGGCAGCGCGTTGCCGGGCTTGATGTCAGCAGTCTCGGAGGAGATGACGGTGTCGCCAACCTTCAGGCCCAGAGGAGCCAGGATGTAGCGCTTCTCGCCGTCAGCGTAGAACAGCAGGGCGATGAACGCGCTGCGGTTGGGATCGTACTCGATCGCGGCAACCTTAGCGGGGATATCCAGCTTGTTGCGCTTGAAGTCGATGATACGGTACTTGATCTTGTTGCCGCCGCCCTGGTGACGAACGGTGATCTTGCCCTGCTTGTTGCGGCCGGCGTTCTTCTTCAGAACCTCGGTCAGGCTCTTCTCAGGGCTCTTCTTGGTGATCTCTTCGTAAGTCAGAACCGACATGAAGCGCCGGGCGGGCGAAGTCGGCTTGTAAAGACGAATAGCCATTTTCTTGTCCTCCCTTTAGCTTACTCCGCCATGCCTTCGAAGAACTTGATGGGCTTGGAGTCCTTCTTCAGCGTGACGTATGCCTTCTTGACTTCGGGGGTGCGGCCAGCGGTGCGGCCCTGGCGCTTGATCTTGCCGATGGTGCGCAGGGTGTTGACCTTCTCAACCTTCACGCCGTCCTCAGCGAAAGCAGTCTCGATGGCCTGCTTGATCTCGGTCTTGTTCGCGTGGATGTCCACCTCGAACACATAGCGCTTGTCGGCGATGCCGGCGTACGCCTTCTCGGTCAGAACCGGGCGGCGGATGATGTCGTGCGGATTCTTCATTATGCGTACACCTCCTCGATGGACGCGAGCGCAGCCTTGGTGATGACCAGCTTGCCAGCGTTCAGGATGTCGTAGACATTCAGGGTGTTGACGTAGGTGGTGGTCGCCTCAGCCAGGTTGGCAGTGGCGCGGACCACGTTCTCCTCGCGCTCGGGCAGAACGACCAGAGCCTTCTTGGTGGCGTTCAGGGCCTTCAGGACCTTCGCCATCAGCTGGGTCTTGCCCTCGGCCAGGTTCAGGGCGTCCACAACCACGATCTCGCCAGCGTTCAGCTTGCAGGTCATGGCGGACTTGAAGGCCAGGCGGCGAACCTTCTTGGGCACCGCGATCACGTAATCACGGGGCTTGGGAGCGAACACAACGCCGCCGTGGGTGAACTGGGGCGCGCGGTTGCCATGGTGGCGAGCATTGCCGGTGCCCTTCTGACGGTAGATCTTGCGACCGCCGCCGCGGACTTCGCTGCGGGTCTTGGCACTCTGGGTGCCCTGACGCTGGGCGGCCAGGTAGGAACGGACGACCAGATGCATGGCGGCTTCGTTGACCTTGGAAGCGAAGATCGCATCGTTCAGTTCAACCTCGCCAATGGCCGCGCCTTCCATATTGTAAAGAGCAATCTTAGCCATTGTTACTTTCCTCCTCGCGGCATCACTTGACGGTGTCGCGGATGATCAGCAGACCCTTGTTGGCACCGGGCACAGCGCCCTTGACCAGCAGCAGGTTGCGCTCCACATCCACAGAGACGACTTCCAGGTTCTGAACAGTCACGCGGTCAACGCCGTAGTGGCCAGACATGTGCTTGTTCTTGAAAACACGGGAAGGATCAGAGTTCGCGGACAGGGAGCCCACGCCGCGGTGGTACTTGGAGCCGTGAGCCATGGGGCCGGTGTGCTGGTTCCAGCGCTGGATGGCGCCGGTGTAGCCGTGGCCCTTGGAGGTGCCGGTCACGTCGATCTTGTCGCCAGCGGCGAACTGCTCGACAGTCAGCACATCGCCGACCTTGTAGCCGGAGCAGTCGTCGAAGCGGAACTCGCGCAGCACGCGCTTGGCAACGACGCCAGCCTTCTTGAAGTGGCCCTGCACGGGCTTGGTCAGCAGCTTCTCAGCGCGCTTCTCGGTCAGCTCGCCAAAGCCGACCTGAACGGCAGTGTAGCCGTCGGACTCGACAGTCTTGGTCTGCACGACAGTGCAGGGGCCAGCCTCGATCACGGTGACCGGAACAAGACGGCCATCTTCGGTGAAGATCTGCGTCATGCCGATCTTCTTACCCAGGATCGCTTTCTTCATTGTTTCGTTCCTCCTGCCTTACAGCTTCATTTCGATTTCGACGCCAGCAGGAAGCTCGAGCTTCGACATGGCGTCAACGGTCTTGGGGCTCGCGTTGATGATGTCGATCAGGCGCTTGTGGGTGCGGCGCTCGAACTGCTCGCGGCTGTCCTTGTACTTGTGGGTAGCGCGCAGGATGGTCACGATTTCCTTCTCCGTGGGGAGCGGGATCGGGCCCGACACGCGGGCGCCGGTGCGCTTGGCAGTCTCGACAATCCGCTCAGCGGACTGGTCGATCAGGGTGTGATCATAGCTCTTGAGCTTGATACGGATCTTCTGGATGGCCATTGATTTACCTCCTAAGTTCGTCTCGTTGGCGCCGTCTCAGCTTCCACTGCAGGTGCAGAAGCCGCCGTGCCTCGAGTCCGTCGCCCGATTGACGGGCTGGTCCATGATAATTACCCGCCTGGCCTGGCGGCAACTTACCACTTCATCCCTAAACAGACAACAGTCACATTATACAGTATGTCCGCAGAAAAAGCAAGAGGTTTTTCAAATCTTTTTCAGGAAATTTTCAAACTTTTTTGCGCTCGTTTCTCCCCCACCCCGCGAGTTTACAGGGTTTGCCGCCATATACGCCACAACACGGTATCAGGTGTGTCTATTTTGACTGACGAAAACGGTATAGACGGCTTTTCGCTTTTTTGATGGATCTTTTCTTTCTCGCAACGCCTTGTTTTATCGGGCATTGCCGCATTTTTGATACACACCCACATCGGTGTGTCCCTATTTTCACACAGAATCCTATGCATCGCTGAATACAAAAAAAATCCGGGTGCGCCCAGATGGACACACCCAGATCCGTGTAT
>JBGVOA010000237.1:0-2314 GCA_045126095.1 Christensenellales bacterium
CCGGCGACGATATCCGCCACACCCTCGGTGAGGGATTCTGCATCCGCCGGCATAGGGCAAAGCAGAAGCAGTGCTGCAATCACAACGCCAAGGACATGATTTGCGTGAGCAGCGCCTCCATGAAGGGCAGCGACAGCGCCAGCAGCGCTACGCGTCCGCCCAGCTCCACCTTCACGGCCAGGCCGGCTTCGCCTGCGTCGCGGCAGGTCTGGGCAGCGAAATCCGTCAGCAGGCTCACGCCGCACACCTTGAGCAGCTGTGCCATGTAGCCGTCCGCCAGTCCGCCTGCTCGGGCGATAGACTCCAGCCCCTGCAGCAGCTGCGCCAGATGCGGCAGCACCAGCCCGCACAGCAGCACGCCCGCGGCCAGGGAGGCCGCCAGTCCCACCTCCGGCTTCAGGCGGCGCAGCAAAAGCGCCATCAGCGCAGCGCTCACGCCAAAGCCGGTCAATCGCAGCATATCCATCGGCGCGCCCCATCAGTAGAGCTGGAACATGGTGCGGACGCTGCTGAACAGGCTGCTGAGCAGGTTGACCACCATCAGCAGCACAATGGCAAGCCCGGCGACCGCAGCCAGGTTGGCCAGCTCGCTCCGGCCCGTGGCGGAAAGAACGGAGGAAACGACCGTGGTCAGGATGCCGACGCCGGCGATCTGGAAGAGGAGCTCAAGCTGCATGGGGGAATCCTCCTGGCGCGTTATAGCAAGAGTATGGCGAGGCATGCGCCGCCGGTGAAGCCCAACGTGGCATAGAGCCGCGCATCGCGGGCGGCACGATCCTTTGCATTGGCGGACATCTGCGCAAGGGCGGCTGCAGCCTGCTCCACCGCCAGGCGGCGGCTTTCGGCGCTGCCACGGCCGAGGCGCTCGTGCATGCGCAGGAGTGTTTCGTGCTCTGCACACGGCGGACAATGCCGCGCAAAGGCCTCCGCGAGTGACGAAAGCGGGTCTGCGCAGACCGCATCGGCAACGGCATGCAGCAGCCTGTCTGGTGGATGGGGCTCATCGGCGGCAAGGCGCATCGCCTCCGGAAGTGAGCGCGTTTCCTCGGCGATGAGGAGCGACAGCCGGGGCAGCAGCTCCGCCCAGCGGGCGAGGCGGCGGGCCTCCTCCTTCACATGGGTGGAGGCGCGCAGGCCGTACAGAACGCACAGAAGCCCGGCGCACACGGCAAGGAAGGGCTGCATCACGGCAGCGCCACCGGGTTGCCGATGCGGTCGTGCACCGATACGACCTGCCCGGCCTCCTGGGCGGACAGCACCGCATAATGCCGGAAGGCCCGACGGGCCATGAGCGCCGCCAGCGCCGGACGGGCTGCTGCGTCCGCGAGGCTCGCGCCGTGCACGGAAGCGAACATGGTGCAGCCGCAGGCCTGGGCCTCCAGGAGGGCGGCTGCGTCACGCTCGTCCGCCACTTCATCGGTGATGATGAGGTCGGGGGCCATGGAGCGCAGCAGCCAGGAAACGGCGGAGGGTTTATCAAGGCCCTCCAGCACGTCGGTGCAGCGGCCCACATCCAGCTGGGGCACGCCCAGGACGCAGGCGGCCAGTTCGCCCCGTTCGTCGATCAGCGCCGTCTGGCGTGATCCTGAAAGCTGACGGGAAAGGTCGCGCAGGAGCGTCGTCTTGCCGCTGCCGGGCGGGCCGATCAGCAGTAGGCAGCCCTGACTGGCCAGGGGCAGCAGCGGATCGGCGCAGCCGGGCCATTCCGCTGCGATGCGGATGCATACCGAGGCGATATCCGCCAGCACCGGGCCTGCCTTTCGGTGCACCACGCGGCCGCAAAGGCCCATGCGATGCCCGCCGCGCAGGGTGAGGTATCCGTGGCCTGTTTCTTCGGAGCGGGCATAGAGGCTGTGCCCGGACAGCGCCTCCACCAGCGCCTCCAGCTGATGCTGGCCGGGACTCCAGGGCAGCTGAGCCGTGCGCGTGGCGGTGATGAAGACCGTCGGCCTGTCCGCCCGCACGCGGATCTCCCGCAGCTCGCCCGGCTGGAGCAGCATCAGCTCTGAGCGAATCGCCTCGGGGAAGCAGGGGGTGAGGAAATCACGGGTTTCCTGCCAGTTCATGCTTGTACCTCCTGTCATTCAAAGATGGTCAGGCCGATGGCCTGGTACAGCGCCCAGTCCACCAGGCCGTTGGGTGTAAGGCCGTAATACCTGCGGGCGGCGTCCACGGCGGACTGCGTGGCCGGGCCGAAAACGCCGTCCGGCCAGCTGTGGTAAAAGCCCAGCGCGCGAAGCTTTCGCTGCACGGCGCGCACCTGGGCGGAGCGGTCGCCGTTTTTCAGCGTCCGCAGGCTGCCGCCGGTCTCGCC
>JBGVOA010000238.1:0-2427 GCA_045126095.1 Christensenellales bacterium
GCATAATATGGCTAAGTAGTTGTACAACTACCTGCCCCATACGCTAAAATGAGGGCAAATAAGCGGCCGCACACCGCAGAAAGGAAAGCACGATCCAGACACACTGCACAGAATCCTGCAGCTGATGTTCGTCCCATCGGCTGTGTCCCTCATGCACTGCCAACAGAATACGCGAGGAGGTATGCACTTGAAGTTGATCTCATGTGTGTTCAATTTCGATACCGCCAATGTTGATTTACTGTTTGATGATGGAAGCTCCCTGGTCATTGATTGCGCAGCCATAGAAAACCAATATGGCACGACAATGCGACGGCGCAGCGAGTTGGACTGGCTAATCTATAACGAGCCGCTGTCCTATGCCCAAATGTTGCTGGATGGGACAATGGAAACCTATCTCTCCAATATCGCCAAGTAGGCAGATAATGATTTTACCATGATCCACCATGAACGGTTCTATTGACAGCCTCATCATGCCATGTTAGAATGTTGATAGTTAAATATTGAAGGAGTGATATTTGTGAGTGAGATGCGCATTCCCAGCGTTCTGACCGTTAAACCTTCCACCGTGATTCGTACCGACTACAAGCGATTCTCAGAGCTGTGCCATGCGACCGATGACCCTATCCTTGTTACCAACAACGGTGAGAATGATCTGGTTGTTATGAGCCACGAAGCCTTCTGCCGTCGTGAGGCATGGTATCGCCTGCAAATGAAACTGGCCGTTGCCGATCAGCAGATGGCCGAAGGGAAAATGATCGACCACGACGATGTCATGGAGCGGCTGGAGGCGCGAATCAACAATGGCTGAGTATCGCATCCGATATGCGCAGCAAGCCGTGGATGATCTTGATGCCATCTTTGATTACATCTGTCTGGACAATCCTGACGCTGCGAGAAAAATGCTGCAGTCTTTCAAGACCAGCATCGGTAGGCTGGCATCTGCACCATATCTGGGAGCTGCACTGCGGACAGATTCCCCGCTGCTGATCTCATCAGGTTACCGCTATATCGTTGTATCTCCCTATCTGGTGTTCTATCGCGTAGTAGATGACGAGGTCAGGATTGGCCGCATCCTGCACAGCCGTCAGGATTGGTTGTCACTACTGTTTGGGATGAGATAAGCGAACAGAATGAAGGTGAGTTGCTACGGAAAGGAATCTACAAGGGACATCGATAGAAGCCTCTGTTGAAACAGTTAAGAGTCATTTCGAACAGTATCTTCAATATGCGATTGACCATGGTGAAGTCAAGATTTTACATGACGGAAAATGCGTGGCGCGGATCATCTCAGAGGATAATGCGGAGGGCATCCTGGCAGCGACGTTGATTCATCCGTCGATTAAAAATCAAAATAGCAAATAGCTGTATTACCACACAGCAAATCCAAGGCATCGGCAATAAAAGCCGGTGCTTTTCTTATATCCACCAAACAAATACCACAGGAGGTGCAACCCATGAGCAGAAGAAAGAACAAGACCACCGCAGAGCTGCAGGCAGCAGCAGAGCAGGTTGATCAGGAGATTGCAAAGCTGCTTGCTGAAAAGAAAGACATTCGCAAGCAAATCAGCGAGACCGCCCGCAAGGAGCGTAATGCCCGCTTGTATTTCCGTGGCGGCGAGCTGACCCACCACCTTCAGGACAAGGCGGAGCTGCTGACCGACGAGGATATCAAGCTGTTCCTGAACTATGTGTTCAGCTTCACCCGGACGCAAAAACTGGTCAATGACATGCTGGCGATCCGACGCGGCGAGACCGGAGGCTCCGTGGAGGAGCTGGTGCAGAGCGCAATGTCCGGGTACGCACGGACGCCTTTCCGGGGCAACGATGGTCAGACAAGCTGATCCCTCACTTTGTGAGGGCGCAATTATTCGTACATTCCGTACAAATTGCGCTCTCCGAGGGCCACTGCGTGGTGCCCGCTGGGAATGGGCGTTGTCCCATTCCCAGCAACAGGGAGGAAACCTCCCTGCGCCGCCGGTGGCGTCTACCCACTGTTACATCGCACAGCGCTGAAGGAGGCGACCTATGCCATGTCCCCATTATTCCATCTCCGTCGTCAGCCGAGGCAGCGGTCAGTCCGTCATGGCTGCCGCGTCCTACTGCCTTGGACAGAAGCTCTATTCAGCTCACGACGGCGAATGGAAATATCCCCACAGCAGCCCGCAGCGCGTTCGCTACACGGAGGTCATGCTGCCGCCGAATGCTCCGGCGGAGTACGCCGACCGAAAGACGCTGTGGAACGCCGTTGATGAGGCGGAGAAACGTGCTGACGCACAGACCGCCCGACGGTTTGTCATCACGCTGCCGAAGGAGCTGACCTATGAGCAAAATCTTTCGCTGATCCGTGCCTATTGTCAGGAGCAATTTGTCTCCAAGGGCATGATCTGCGATCTGTATTATCACGATGAACACGACGGAAATCCCCAC
>JBGVOA010000239.1:0-9810 GCA_045126095.1 Christensenellales bacterium
CCCAAGCAGGGGCATACCGCACGTTTTGAAGGCTGTCGGAAAGGGGTTTGCATGAACAGGCAGCTGCGCATTGCATCCATGGAGACCAAAATCACCGCCCTCTACTGTAGGTTGAGCCGCGACGATGAGCTCCAAGGCGATAGCAATTCAATCAAGAATCAGAAAAGTATCCTCCAGAAGTTCGCTAATGACCAAGGCTTCAGGAACACCGAGTTTTTTGTGGACGACGGCTACAGCGGCACCAATTTCGACCGCCCGGATTGGCAGCGTCTGATCGCCAAAGCCGAGGATGGACAGATTGGCGTCATCATCGTGAAGGATATGAGCCGCCTTGGGCGCGACTACCTGAAGGTTGGCTACTACACCGAGGTGCTCTTTCCCGGCATGGATATTCGCTTCATCGCCATTAACAATGGCGTGGACAGCATCAACCAGCAGGAAAGCGACTTCACGCCCTTCCTCAATATCATCAACGAGTTCTACGCCAAGGATACCTCCAAGAAGATTCGGGCCGTGTTCCGGGCAAAGGGTGAAAACGGCAAGCCGCTTTCTACCACGCCGCCTTATGGTTACGTTAAAGACCCCGATGATAAAAATCATTGGATTATTGACGAAGGAGCCGCTGCTGTTGTAAGGGAAATCTTCCACCTGTGCATTTCGGGCTACGGCCCGACGCAGATTGCCAAGGAGCTGCGCAAGCGCCGCATCGAGGTTCCTGCAGAATACGGCAAGAAAAGCGGCGTGAACGTACCCTCTGCGGGCACTCGCGAGAACGATGATCCCTGCCGCTGGACGACCTCCACCGTGGTACACATTCTTGAACGACAGGAGTACCTTGGGCACACCGTCAACTTCAAGACGCATCGCAAGTCCTACAAGCTGAAGAAGCAGATCAAGAACGACCCATCCGAATGGCAGGTTTTCGTGCATACGCACGAAGCCATCATCGATCAGGAGACCTTCGACATTGTGCAGCGCATCCGCGCTGGGAGACGCCGCATCACGCCAATGGGAGAAATGCCCATGCTATCTGGCATGGTGTTCTGCGCCGACTGCGGCAGCAAGCTCTACCAAGTCCGTGCCAACGGCTGGACGCATGAACAGGAGCACATGGTGTGTGCCACCTATCGCAAGAAAGGTCGGGACATATGCCCTTCGCATCAAATTCGCAACGTAGTCATAGAGCAGCTGTTGCTTGAAGACCTTCGGAGCGTTACCGCATTTGCCCGTGAGCGTGAAGCTGAATTCATAGATGTGGTCACAAAAAGCAAGGCAAAAGAAATAGACCGTAGCCTGCGGGAAAGCCGCAGAGAGTACGATCTGGCCAAGGCCCGAATTGCCAAACTGGACACTATTATGCAGAGGCTTTACGAGGACAATGTCGAGGGGAAGATTAGCGACGAGCGATTCATGAGGATGGCCTCCACCTACGAAGCTGAGCAAAAGCAGCTGGAAGCTCGGATTTGTGAACTGGAGGCATTCATAGCCGAAGCGAAAGAAAAGACGCTCAATGCTGAATACTTCCTGTCCTTGGTACGAAAGTACACGGATATCCGGGAACTGGATGCAGAGATCGTCAGGGAGTTTGTTGACAGGATCATCGTCCATAAGGCCGAAACTGTTAATGGTCATCGCCAGCAACGCATTGAAATCATCTATAACTGTGTAGGCATTGTAGAAATACCAGCGAGACATGAAAAAACGGCATAGCCGATATTGCTACCGACTATGCCGATTTTTTCAAGGGACTAAAATCCCTTAGAAGCCACACCTTTCGGGGTGGCAGAAAATTCACTCTTTGTCCTTCTCGGCGATGCACTCATAATAGAGCTTGACCTTGCCAGGCTGAGCGTCCTTGTCGTGCATGAATGCCTTTGCCAGCTCGGCCCAGAACTCCATACGATCAACGCCAAACCTCTTTGCGACCTTCCCGTAGTCAGTAGCAAGAGCGTTCAGCACAGCATAGAATTCCACGACCTCTTCAGGCTTCACACCGTAGTTGCTGGCATACTTCTTAATGTCCTGCAACTCCCAGCGTCCACCCTTTTTCCCGTCCTCGGATTCCATACCGCGCACCCACTCTTCCGCCTCTTCGACAGTCAATCGCTCTTTATCACCTTCGGCATAGCCCATCTTGTGATAACTCTGCTCCTGCTTGCCGTAGTGCATCCGGGTAGACTGACGCTCTGGGTCGTACCGGCGCCCATACTGACGCATATCCGCACCCCTATCATCGTCATCTTCTGCGGACTCAAAGCCGATGCGGCGCTTGTCCTGATAATCGCGGAAGTTGATGACATTTCGATCGCGCATCCGGGATCCGTCAGAGTAAGGCGGGACATGCGGTTCAGGCCAAGGTCTCATCGCAGAACGATTGCCATCGTAAGCCATTCGGGGGCCTTCCCCGTCACCATCCATGTACCTACCCCGGTCATCCCTGCGGCGGCGCATCTCGGGTCGTTCGGTCATCTCCCGATCATAGTTGCCCATACTGCCGCCCTGGGTCTTGGCCATCGCCAGCATCTTCATGCCAGGTTTCATGCCCATGACGCCACCTCCTTACGCCACACGGGTCAGCACAAGGCTGGCCGCATTGACGGTGATGTCGGCATCGCCGGCATTGGTCAGCGCAACGGTGATGGAGGCGCCGCAGGGCACAGTCAGCAGCGCAGTGGTGGCCAGCTGCGCCACGTCACCCGCCGCTGCGATCGTCTCAGCCATCGTGGTTCCGGCCAGCGTCTCACCATTGGTAGTGATCGCCAGAGTCGCCACAGTAGCCGCCACATCAGAGGTCACCTGTGCGCCGACGGACACCATGTAGATGCCCGGGCGGCTGACGAGGTACTGAGCGGATCCGTCGCTATGGGTAAGCCATCCGCCGTTGCAGTAGCATCCGCTGCGGGTTTTGGCTCGGCTGCCGGTGAAGGGGACGGAAGCGCCAGCAGCAACCGCCACAGGGGTATTCACAAAAGCATTGATCATGATGTTATCTCCTTTCAAGAGAAGCAGGGACGGATCGCTCCGCCCCTGCTTTGTCGTGGGGAATGGCAGAGCGCCAAACTTACCCGGTTATTGATCAGCCGTACTGCGCACAATCGCAGCGGCCGTTGTAGCCGTACTGCACCTGGCCGCAGGCATTCGTGTGGAAGCTCACCGGAGTCGGGGGCTGCACGATGTAGGCCGCAGTCGGACAGTCATGGCCGGTGCGGCGCAGGATGGTGGCCACGTTGGCATCCATCGCGGCAGTCAGATACGCATTCTGCTGCGCCTGAGAGGCCGCGTTCTGAAGCTCGGCGATCTTCGCGTCCTTCTCGCGCATCTCGCGGTTTACCTGGTAGTCCATCAGCGCGCGGAAGTTGGCGTTCTGATTCTCGATCAGGTCACGGGTGGTGGTCTGGATCAGGTTGCGGGTGTCGCATGCCTGAGTCGCCATGTCGTAGCGCACCTGAGCGATGGCGGCGCGGTTCTCGCAGCAGCAGTCACTCAGCTGGTGGGACAGGTCGCAGAAGCCGCGCTCCACACCGTTGAATCCCTGCATCATGCCCATCTGGGTGGCGTTGAAGCCGCTGTTGATGGCGTTGTTCAGCGCGTAGGTTGCGTCGCAGATGCCCTGCTGGATAGCAGTGATGCCGCTGGTAATGTTGTTGAGCGCAAAGCCCTCGTTGATGTCGGCGCGGGTTGCCATGCCCTGAAGACCAGCACCGCCACCGAAGCCACCGAATCCGCCGAAGCCCAGACCGCCGCCCAGCAGCGCGATCAGCAGCAGAATGCCCAGCCAGCCGCCGGAGCCGCCGCCGAACAGGCCGTCGTTACAGTTGCCATTGCCATTATCCTGGCCCATGGCGTAGCCCATAGCAAAATTCTCGTCCATATGGGTCTCCTTTCTTGTCGTAGGGGGTATTTATTGCGAAGGCCGCGTGCACTCAGCCTTGTCGCCTTACCTGAGTCCCAGCCGCTCCATCAGGGCCGGGATGGTGATGCCGCGCTTGGCGGCAAGGGACTGGATAATACCGGTCACCGCTTGCGGAGCGTTGCCGCTGATGATCTGCATAGCCTGCATTACCATCGGATCCTGCTTTGCCAGCTGCGGCAGCACATCCTGCGGGCGTTTCCCGGCGCGGGCTGCTTCCATCAGCGTCTGCATGGTGTTACTCGTCTGACTCTGCCGGGTAGGGCTTGGTTGCCTTCCGAACAGGCTGCTTGCCATTGGCAATCATCTCCTTCAGTTCGTTGAATTCCTGCCGGGTGACGTACTCCGGCTGCTGCTGCTGCGTGTCCTGCAAGGGGGCAAACGTAAAGGCCCGGATGGTCGGAAAACCGCCAGCGTCCGTCGATTTGACATACAGCACGTCACGGTCTGCATCAAACAGCGGGACGGTCGAATTAGGCGTCACGGGGTACGCTCTCGCGCCCTCAATGCCAGTCACCCTGATCAGGTCGACCGGCTGCACCTGCTGCTGAGGGATCGCCGCCATCGGCTGCTGGTAGTAGCCCTGCATGGGCTGCTGCGGGTACCTCTGCGGGTAGGGGTTGCCGTACATCGGCTGCTGACTGCCAAACATGGGTATCGCCTCCTTTACGGCTAAATTTTCGCAAAAAAACGCCCTGTCCACGATGAAAGGACAGGGCAATTACAGTGCAAAGAATGTGCAGTTTTCGGGCAAACAAAAAAGACCCACACACCGAAGTGTGAGGGTCAATGTCATGCGATTGTGTCTTTGTGCCGCTGCACGACGTATTTCACGCCGCGCGGAGACATGCCGACTTCCTCAGCGATGGCCTCATAGGTAGCGCCGTCGATGAGCTTGCGCGCCATGATCTGGCGGTCGCGCTTGTTGTGGATCTTTTCCCTGATGTTGGCCGCGATGACCGAGTTGTCCATCGCACCACCACCTTACTCCCCGTCGGGCGGCTCCGTCTCAAACTGCCCGGGCGCGACATAGAGCATCGCACGCTCGCTGTCGGCCATGCCGGGGGTGGTGGGGTCGACGATCACACCCAGTCCGCCGAGGATCGTCAGCACGGTGTTGACCAGCTGCATGACGCTGTCCTGCGTGATGGCCGGGGCGATCTCAAAGAGGGCGAGGATGTCAAAGACAAAGGCCACCAGCAGCGCCAGCGCAGCGGCCAGCCAGGTGCGGTTCTTCAGGCGTACGGTCCAGTTGATCTTCATACAGTTACTCCTTTCTCTTTTGCCAGTTGATGCATTTCGTACAGGTCTTTCAGGGTTACGTATCGCATAGGCTCAAATTGTGGGCACTTCGGTGCGACACTGTCTGATATCGCACCATTGCTCCACAAACGGCATGCCTGACAATGGAAGCAATCGGCACAGGTGCGCTTTGGTGCTTTATCCATCAGCTTACCCGATCCCCAGCTTTACCAGCAGGAATCCCATCAGCCCGCCGACGATGACCTTCATCACGTCCATCGCCAGCGCTTCCCATCGCTTTCCGGGCTTTGCCTTGATGGCTTCCACGTCCTTGCAGAGCCCATCCACCTTCTTCTCGGTGCTGCCTACAGCGTTGGCCAGCTTCTCCAGGCTGACTGCAAAGGCATGCATGGTCTTCTGCTCTTCCTCGAGGTTTTCTACCCGTCGGAAAAGGGTCTTGTGCTGCTCTTCAGCGGCAGCCTGTGTCTTTTCGATCTCCATCACGCGCTGATCAAGATCCATCATCTTCACCCCCTCTCGTCAAAGCAATCAACCTATCAGCAAGCTGGCCATCTTGCAGTACACGCTCGTGGCCAAGCTCGATGACATAGTCCACTAGACTTCTCACGGCCTCCAGCAGCCAGTCTTCGCGCTGGGAGGATGTCATCCGTTCCCACGTTTCCGTCGTCTCCTCCGGCTCATCATCCTCCGGCGACTCCTCCTGCGGGCCATCCAGCGCCGTCAGGGCCGCCAGGGTCAGCCGACCGGCAATGCCGTCCACCACCAGCCCCGCATCCCGCTGGAAGGCCCGCACGGCCGCCTCGGTCTTCGCGCCGAAGATGCCGTCCGCCTTGCCCAGCTCATGCCCAGCAGCCAGCAGCAGCTCCTGCAGCCACTTGACCGTCAGGCCGCTGTCGCCCCTGCGCAGCGCCTTTACCGTGTCCAGCACGATCACCTCAGCGGTCACGCCGCTGTAGTCCACAGCGGACAGCAGGCCCCACTCATCCCAGTCGGACAAATCGCTCTCGATCACGCCGGAGCGAGTCCCGCGCGCCTCGATCACCTTGCCCCCGCCGACGTACAGGCCGATGTGCGTCCGCCTGCCATTGCTGACCTGGAAGACCGCCGTGCCCGGCATGATCTCCACCTCGCCGTACAGCGGGCCGGTCTTGCTGGTGTGCTTGTCAAAGATGGTGTTGCTGCCGTGGTAGATCTCCTCGCCGTGCTGCTTGTACGCCCAGACAAAGATTCCGCTGCAGTCCGCCACGCGGCGTCCGATCCACCGGGAGCCGTACTCCACGGTCGCCTCGCGCGTGGCCGCGTCCTGGGCAGCCCGCGTCCACACGTCGCCCGCCTCTCCCCAGATGTAGCCCCAGTGCTCGTCATAGGCCTGGCGGAATGCGGTGCAGAGGGATTTTGCGGTAATCATATACATTCCTCCTTATTCCTTCTCCAGCGCTTCCTCACACCAAGTTTGCAAGAACAGAAGCATCTGCGTATAAGCCGCTTCCATGACGGTCGGCGTGTACAGGTCAAGGGTGCCAGTTTCAATGTCCGGGATTTCGTTCAGACCGCCGACTGCGCCGACATATTGGATATAGGCCGGGGATTTTCCGCAATACTCATAGCTTTGATCCCATGTTGTGTGACCGCCAATCAGCTGCCCGTAGTCGCTGAATAGCACTTCTGCGACCTTTGTCATTCGGGATTTATCGTAACCGCAGCCCTGCCACATCAGGCCTTCCGTGTACTCGGTTGCCTTCGTCTTGGACTGACCCAGACCCAGACCGTGCATGCTAAGTCCGACTTTTGCCTTGCACAGGTGCATGGTGTTCATAATGTGTTGGGTTTCGTTTTCGCTTCCGGGGTATGCGCCGAAGGTCGTATCGTCACCATAGTTATTGTCACTTCCAGCCCAGCCGGGAGTATCGTAATTCCGATTGATGTTTACGCAACGGGAATTGTTATAGCCTGCACCAGAATCGCCTGCACTTGGATCATAGCCCCACGGATTGCCCACGGGGATCATGGTAATCGTGGCGTTCTCTTTCAGCCATTGCAGGAAGGGATTCTCCCTGTTTTCGCACAGGTCTTTCGCCATGCGCATAAGGCTGATAGACGGCACTTTGTTGTCTCCCCAATGCCCGTGCTCATTCGCAAGGACAAACACGGAAAGCGGCTTTGTCTTGTCCGCTCTCAAATCCTCAAATGGATAACGGGTATAGACAATACCGTTTGCGCAGGTAATAGCTTCCTTGGTGTAGGCGGTCACTTTGGTAATCGAACCAAAGCCAGCATCATACACATCTCCACTATTGAGTGCGCTCAGACTTGACGCTACCTTTGTGTATACAACTGTCGGTTCTACATCGCCAGCCGTGTGTCTGGCAAACACCAGACCATTGACCGTGCGGGTGCTGGGTGTGCCGGGAATGCTGTTCGCCGCATCGGGCGTGGAGTGATTGACCGCCGTTACCGTGCTGTACGCCGTGCCGATGTATGGCGTGGTGTACATGGTGTCACCTACACGAGGAGAAACGGAAACGGAGTAAATGACCGTGCTGCCGTTCTTCCATGCAAACATCATCGGATAGTTGGGCTTGAGCCACGCTCTCCAATACGACTTACACAGCACATAGCGGTTATGGTCATATGCGCCGCTCTGATCTTTGCCCATCGTCTGCTTGGTTACATAGCCTTTGTGCTTAGATGCCAAAGCGTCCATATAGGCATGCGCTTGCGCCGTGGTGACATTCAAACCGTGGAAATCATACGTACCATCCGCAGGCTGTTGCGGTACAGGTGCATAAGCAGGCGTGGAAAACGCCGTAGTTGCATTTGCGGATGCCGACACGTTGCCGACTTTGTTTTGCAACGTTTCAATGTCGTCTTTTGCCTCAGCAAGCCCGGATTCCAGATCAACAATCCGATCTTCATAATCAGCAGGCACGAAGGCATGACCTGTATTAGCCCACTTGTAGGTCGTACCACCTGCTACGGGCGTGTAGGTGATCTCCTGATTCAACGTGACAATCAGGCTGCTCTCATCAACTCCCGCCGCGACATGGAAAATCACGTATTTTATCGCAGCAGGCGCGGTGTGAGTCCACGTTACAACACCGTCCGACTCGCTTCTGGTAAGATTCGTATCATTCCCCGTCAGGGCAAATTTTTGGTTTCCGTCTGCGCTGAAATACACAGAGCCGGGGTAGTTGCACCCTTCAAACGTTGCGGTTTTCGCTCTGATCGTAAACGCTGTGCTAGCCGCAACATTGACTGGAACGACAATGACGCAGTCGCTGGCTGCCACCTTAAATGCAGCTGAGGAATGCGAATAGCGATAGCCATTCTTGATATACGCACCATTAGCGGTGTTAAAGATGTTCGTGAAATTCGGCACATCTTCACCTTCTGTTACGGTTGCTATATAGGCGTAAATGTACCCATCCGGCAGGACGTACAGCTTCGATTCGTCGGTGCAATCGTCAATGCTGTTAGCGAATTCCGGCTTGAGCTGCCCACGCTTCGCCATTTCTGAGGCAATGTACTGTGTAAATTCGGCCTTGTCGTCTGGAGTATAGTAATCCACACCAGCAACAGGGGTGTATCCATCCTCGCCGTTCTTACCATCAAACGCTCCGGAAGCCTTCGCCTCCGCCAGCGCCACATCCACCGCCGCACCCAGCTCCGTCCTCGGCAGCAGGTGGCTGATGTCCTGGTGCTCCGTCAGATATCCCGCATCATTCTCAAAGGCGGACACCTTCGTCGGCTTCCCAGTCAGGTCGGCGTACTTGCCCGAAAAGGTACTCTTTGCATTCCAGGCAGTCTTCTCCGCGTCGGTCACCACCCTGTGTGTCGTGTCCCCCGCCAGCTCTCTAAGCTTGGTCGGCACCACAATCGCATCGATCAGCGCCTTCAGCGCCTTGCCCTGGGCCGCGCTCAGGGGCTTGTTGGTCGCCGTGCTGGTCAGGTTGTTCACGATGTCCGCCACGCTCACCTTGCCCGTGGTGATGCTGTCAATCAGGCTCTTGTTGCTCTTGATATACGCCACGATCTCGCTCAGCTGGTCGAGGGTCGTGTCGTCGCTGTCCGCCAGGGCATTCAGCCGCCCGGACAGGTCGCTGACCAGCTGCCGGATCGCCGGGTGGGCATCTTCGTCGGCGTTGTGGGTGCTCACCGCAGAGGATGCCGTGCCGGCAGGATCCGCACCGACTTCCTTGGCTTTGTAGGCGGGCTTGGTGGCTGCCATCGCCCATGCTGGCACTTCCGGGATGGTGATCTGCACATTACCCTCTTCGTCCGGCTCTACGCCGTTGACGCTGGTGACGGTGCCCGTGCCACCTCCACCGGGTGCAATCCCCTCTGCCTTATCCGCTGCCGCTTCTGCGCGTTCAGCCGCCGAGATAGCCGCTGCAGTAGCGGAGCGCATGTTTTCTATCTCAGCGAGCAATTGAGAGAAGGAGCCGATCACCCCGCCATCTGCAATGATATCCGTCTGGCTCGTTTCAACGTTGAGCATCAGGCGGAGGATTGTTTGCTTCACCTCGCCAACGGCGAGGACGACGGAAACAAGCAGGTCGCCAGGCACGGCGTAGCATTCGTCGTTCAGTACAATGCAAGCCGCGCCCTCCTCCACTGTGCCTGTGAGGGGGACCGTC
>JBGVOA010000240.1:0-6327 GCA_045126095.1 Christensenellales bacterium
AGGATGGCGATCCATTCGCCGGGGTTCAGCAGATCGCGGGGTTCCAGCTGGCCGTCGATCGCCTGCCAGCTTTGGTTGATGCGGGCGGATACGAAATGGTTGCGGACGTGGCGCATCACGTCCGGGATGGTCACGGTCATGGGGTACCTCCTATACAGAAAATGGGGGAGGCCTCCTTGGGTGGAGACCTCCCCGGTCAGGGTCACTTGCTGATGGTGTACACGCACACGGCGGCGGGCTGGAGCACCTTCGCACCGCTCAGGCACAGGCCCTTCACGCCGTCGGAGAAGCCGCGCTCAGGGCGGTAGGCGTCCACGCGGGTGATCTGGTTGGCAAAGGTGACGGCCTCAGGGGTCATGGCGATGATCTCGCTCGACAGGTCGCCGCTGATATACACGTCGAAGCCGGCTGCGCGGGCCACGGAGCCCTCGGCCAGGCGGCGCGCCGCAGCAGAGGAGCCGGTGATGAAGCGCTGATCCAGCAGCAGGTCGCTCTCCAGCTCGGGGGGCAGCACCAGCTTGCGGTCGGTGCGGGGCACGCCAGTCTTGTCCATGGCGGTCTTGATGTCCACCAGCAGGGCGTACAGGCCGCCGTCGGGGATGGCCTTGGTCTCCTTCTTACCCGCGCCCGCACGGATGACGGAAAGAATGTAGGTCTCCGCGTCGCGGGCCAGGCGCTCGGCGGCGTTCTTCATCGCCGCGTCCATCAGGTCGGCGCGGGCCTGAACGGCGTCCACGTCGTTGATGAAGAAGTTGTAGTATGCGCCGTGGTCGATCACCAGGGTGGTGTCCGCGCCGGAGAGCTCCTCGGGGTCGTCGATGGCCACAGCGGGGTCGTAGGGCTTGACGGTGATGTCGTTGATGGTGTTGATGTGCACGGTGTCGCCCCACTGGCGGATGTCGCCTTCATAGCTGCGGTTGCACAGGGTGCCGAAGACGAGGGCGTTCTGCAGCTTCTCCTGCAGGCGGGCGGACCAGATCTGAGGGATGAAATTGGAAATAGCCATGTGTTGAATTCCTCCTTAAAATATGTGTGTCAGCGCTGCATCAGCGCGGAGCTGATAACGCTCCAGTTGTCGTTGATTTCGTTGGGGGACATGCGGCGCACGTCCTCCAGAGAGATGTCGCTCCCCTCCAGCGGGGGCGTGATGATATCGGTGGGCAGGGGAATGGGCTGGGAGAAGAAGCCTGCGTAGGCCTGGCGGACGGGTGCGAGAACGGCGTCCTCGTCCCTGAGGGCTGCGCCGTCCCAGTCCTCCTCTTTTGCGGACACGGCCAGCGCCAGCAGGGGCACGGCCTGCTCGGTGGCGCCTGCACGGGTCAGCGCGTCACGGATGACGCCCTGCCGCGCCTGCGCGACGCGCTCCATTTCCACCTCCCGGCGGTATGCGTCCAGCTCGCCGCGCACCTGCTCGGCCTCCTGCCGGTGCTGGGAGGCGCTCTGGTTCAGCGCGTCCACCGCCTCCTGATGGGCGGCAAGGATGAGCTGGATGGCGGTATCGTCTACATGAAGCTCCGAAAGAAGCTTGCGGTCGAGGTTCATAAGCCTCCTTTCTGCGCGTGAGGACGCGCCTTACGGGTCGGTTGTGGGGTGCAGCAGCGCAGGGATGCGCTCGTCGCTGATGTAGGGGTTGAGGCGCAGGGCGGTTTCCTGGTCGATGTCGCTGCGCATCACGGCGATGTCCGCCACGGTTTCGGATTCGTTGGCAATGGCCTGGCGCTTGAAGGTGATATCCTCGCAGGGGCAGCCGATCAGGTTCAGCAGACCGGAAACGAACTGCCGCACCTGCCATTCGTAGCGGTCGGCCTTGAGGTTGAGGTTGGCGGCGGAAACGCGGATGGCCACATTGGTCAGGCTGGAGCCGGTCAGGGCGGACATGTCCAGAGCCATGTAGTCCTGATAGAGGGCGCGCTCCAGCAGGTCGAGGGCGGCGCGGCGGGCAGCGTAGGGCACCTCAATGGTATGGGGCTCGGCAGACGCGCCGCCGCCCATGCCGTCGGAGATGCTTGCCACGGCCTTCAGGCGGTTGATCTGCTCCAGCAGCTCGGCCACCTCGTCCATCGTGCCGCCGAAGTTGTTCAGCACCCAGTACACATCGTTGGCCCTGTCCAGGTTGTCGGCAAAATCGGAGAGGATGCTGTCGTAGGCGTCGATCTTGGTGCGGATGGCGGGGGTGAACTCGCTGCGGCCCTCGGTGTTGGCCATAAGGGGGATCAGCGGCAGACGGCCGTAGTCCTTATCCTCGGTGAAGGTCTTGCCCAGCACGTCCTGGCGCAGGCTGCGGCGATAGGGCTGACGGTCGATGATGAGCTGCAGCATGTCTCCCTCGCGCCGGTACAGCGTCACGCCCTGCATGTCGAACACGCGCAGGTACATCGGCCTGTCCGGGGCGATCTGCCAGAACTGCACGCCCAGCTTCGCCTCGCCGGTCATTTCGTCCAGCAGCGGGAAGAAGCCGCTCAGGCTGTTTTTCGCCATTTCGATCACCTCCAGGTGATCCGCGTTCCAGTACCCCCAGGCGCAGCCGTGCAGCAGCGCGCGCTCGCCAAGGCGCTCCAGCTGGTGGTCGAAGTCCGTGCCCAGGCGGCTTTTCACATCTGCCGGGAGGCTCACGCCTTCGGAGAGGAGAAACTGGTTCTGCTGGGTGACGAAGCGGAACAGGAAGCCGCTGCCGATGCGGTTGCCCACCACGTCCTCCGTGGCGGCGCGGACGCGGCGGCGGCCCTGCGCGTCGCGGGTTTCGGTTTTGCGGGCGCGCAGGATGGTCTTGCGGGCCACGCGGGTGTTCTCACCCCGGAAGTAGGCATTGGCCTCCAGGGCGTCCACAAAGCCGCGCGACGCCTTGAAGCGCTGCACGGCCTTGAGCAGCAGGCCGCCCTGATCCTCAGATGCGTTGTAATCCTGCCAGGTGACGGTCGTAAACATGTGTATCTCTCCTTATGATGATATGGTCGTGCGCCGGTCCAGCGCCCGGATAAGGGAGGCGGCGCTGTCCGGCGCGTCGTCGTGGGCGGCGTGCTCGGTGTAGTCGAGGATCTGCCGGATATAGGCCCGGTCGGTCCCCTCCAGGAAGCGGATGTGCGTCCACCATTTTCGCAGGTATGCGGCGATTTTTTGATGCTTGTTCATCTGCTCCGCGTAGCTGCGGACGGCAATGCCGCGCCTGCGCAGCTCCGTGGCCAGGAAGCCCTTGTCGCCGTTGGTTTCGCACAAGAGCGGCGCGCACATCAGCCGCTCGCATTCCCGCACAATCTCCTCCAGCACATCCTGCACGCGGGCCTGCCAGAGCCGCCCGTACAGATACGCGCGGCCATCCCGGATGCAGCCGCAAGTCAGCGCGGTGAAGTCGTCCCCGCCGTAGGCCGCGTCCACATGGGCAAAGCCGTCGCGCAGCAGTGCTGCATCCTGCACCATGTCCGGCTCGGCGGCAAAAAGCGCGTCGGCGGAGGCGATGTGCAGCAATTCGTAGTTCGCGGCAAACAGCGAGGGCTCCATGGCATGGCGGAGCTCCTCCAGCTTCCCGGCGGACAGCAGCCCTGTGCGCCAGCAGTCGTATCTCTGCACGTTCGGCATGCCGGAGATAGCGTCCTCCGGGTGCCAGGGCGTGCCGCAGTTGATGATGCGTCCACCGGGATTGCGGATGTTCTGCAGCTCCTGATAGATGCTGCGGATGCGCTCACGTTCGATGTCGGAAACCCTGTCATGCAGGTTGACGATGTCGTCGGTGATCACGATGTCCGCATGCTTGCCGGTCAGCGAGCCGTAGGTGCCGATGCCCAAAAGCTGCTGGCAACCGCGCATGGCACGGAAGCAGTCCGTGTGGACGCTGAACATGTCGCTGCGCAGCACCTCCACGGGTCTGCCGTAGATCATCTGGCTGAGGCAGCGCATGGCGTCGTGCCGCAGCAGCATCTTCACCTGGCGGATCACCTCGGTCACATCGTCGTCCGTTTTGCGCAGGAAGATGATGTTCCGCCCGGGGTAGAGCAGGCACATCGCCGCCATGGCGAAGGCCAGGCAGGTCGTCTTGTAGCTGCCGCGATGGGCCAGCAGCGTCATGTCACTCGAGCCGGCCAGCATCTGCCGCATCCAGGGGGCGTGCAGGCTTTCTGTCAGCCGGTCAAGGCCGCACCAGGCTGCCGCCCGTGTCGGATGCTGCATCAGCAGGCGGATTGCTCCCTGCTGCATCGGGCTCAGGTTCATGGTATTCAGCCGCAATGGCCGCCACCGCCGCCTCGATCTGCGCGATCAGCGCCGGGTCGAAGTCTGTTTCTTCCCGGGGCGTGAGCAGCCCGTGATGCTTGGCCAGCATGTCCGCTGCCTTCAGCTGGTCGGATTCCTTCTCGCCCATCTGCATCAGGTGCGTCACGGCCTGCAGCACCTCGTCCGGGCTGGCAATGCCGGGGGCCGCGTCGTTCTGCGGCATGGCTTTCCCTCCTTTCCAATGGAAATGAAAAGCGCTTCCCTCCGGCTGAAGGGAAACGCTGATGTGAAAGCAGAACAATTGTTCTTGTTTTCCACGATATCATCATAGCACAGGTAGAACATAAATGCAATTAAATCTTCTAAAATCTTCTTAAATCACCTTAAATGAACTTAAATCGCATATAGATTCAGCCGACATCACGCAAAAAGCTGTTGCGGAGCTGGTTGACGCGTGCTGAGGTCAGGCCAATGCGAGCAGCAATCTGCTCGTCCGTCAGCGCCTGCAGGTAGTATCCCTGGACGATTTGCAGCATCCGTCCGCTGGTGATCCGGTTCAGCGCGCTGATCACCTGTGGCGTCAACAGCGCCAGCTCCTCCCGCTTGCGCTGGATGATGCCTTCCAGCCCGTCCGCCAGCTGCAGCGCTGCTGCCATCGAATCGTTCGTGGATGGCCCGCGCTCCCCGAAGTGTACCGTGCTGCAGCCCGAGGGCCGGCCGCTGGGTGTTGCCCGCGCCAGCTGCGTCTCCAGCTCTTCAATCTCCAGCACCGCTGCCCGGTATGCCTTGAGCGTCTCGTTTGTCCTATTCATATCATAACACCTCCTGTTTGCGTAGGAAAGGAACATATGTTCTCTATATGAACCTGAGGTTATTATATTCGTCTGGAATGTTTTTGTCAATACAAGAATTAAACTTTTGGGTATTGCAATTTCAAACTGCAGGTTATATAATGAAGGCGAGGTGATAAGCATGTACGCAGAACGGATCAGAGCCCTCCGCCTGTCCGTCGGACTCTCCCAGCAGGAGCTGGGCCGCCGCCTTGGCGTATCCGCCGTTGCCGTAGGCAAGTGGGAACGTGGCCAGACCCAGCCGGATATTCCATCGCTGACCCGCATGGCGGACATCTTCGGAACCACCATCGACGACCTGTGCGATCACGCGGCGGCAGCGCCCCAAGAGTCGCCCAACATTCAGCTCATGACCCGTGCCTTCCGCCAGCTCACACCCCAGGAGCAGGAAAAGTACCTCGCCGTGGGCCGCGCGCTCTTCGCCCACGCCTTTGGCACGGGGGAGGACGCGCCGTGAGCCGCGCGCCGGATCTGCACCGCGCGGCGGACGCGGCTGCGCGGGTGCTGCTTGCCCAGCGGGTGGACGCGCTGCCGGTGGATCCCCTGCGCCTTCTTCGTGCCTGCCGGGACACCCAGGTGTACACCTTCGAGGACGCGGCCGATGCCCTGGACGTACCGCGAGACGCGATTGCTGCCCACCTGCTGGACGCAGATGCGGTCACCTACCGCATGCCTTCCGCAGAAAAGCTTCTATATATAATCGTCTATCGTACCGATGGCAATCCCGCGCGCCTGCGTTTTACGCTCGCCCATGAGCTGGGGCACCGCGTTCTTGGGCATGAGGGTACATCGCCAGCCGAGGAAGCAGAGGCGGACTGCTTTGCCAGCCACCTTCTTTGCCCTGAGCCGGTTGTGAAAGCCGTTGCCGCCCATACGGCGGACGTCGTTTGGCGGCTGGCCCAGGCCTGCTATGTCACCGATGCGTGCGCCCGCTGCGCCCTTGCCCGCCCATCGGCGAGGCTTTCTTCCAACACGGTGGACGCGCTGCAGCAGCTTCTCGCCGTTGCGTTGGTGAAAATCGCTCCCCCAAAAGCCGAATGATCAGATCAATAACGCACATACAGACCGTTCAAACACCGGAACGGTCTGTTTTCCTTTTGGGAAGAATGTTCGCAAAACGAAAAAGAAGCGTAAAAAAGCGAAAAAAGTTGCAAAAAGGTGTTGACAATTCTTTGGGGGGATGATATTATGTACAAGCTGACTCGCGCGGCTCCCAAAAGCCGGCCGGACAGCACTGAACCTTGAAAACGATACAGAACAAGAATAACGCAAA